>NZ_JBEZLA010000096.1:0-18593 GCF_040651925.1 Streptomyces sp. NPDC048349
AGTGGGTGGGTGGAAGGGCAGGGCCCGGCGGCCCGGCCCGCCGGACCACCATCCTCGCGCACCGGCGGGCTCCCGGCGGCGGTCCGGGCCGCGGGGCGGGGGCCGGCGCGCCCCCCCCCGCCCCGGCGGGGGCGCCGCGCGGCGCCCCCGTTTCCTCGGTCGCCCGGACGTCCTGAAGCAGACCTCCTGAAGCAGACCTCCTGAAGCACCTCCCGCATCAGAGGTCCGGCATCAGACCTCCTGCGTCCGGCGCAGCAGCCACACAAGGTACGGGGCTCCGACCAGGGCCGTCACGATGCCCACCGGGATCTCGGTCGGGGCGAGCAGCCAGCGGCCGAGCGCGTCCGACGCGACCACCAGGACCGCACCCAGCACCGCGGCCATGGGCACCATCCGCGCCGTGCTGTTGCCCACGATGCGCCGGGCCAGGTGGGGGGCGACCAGTCCGACGAAGCCCACCGCGCCCACCGCCGCGGCCGTACCGGACGCCAGCACGGCGCCGGCGCCCAGGACGAGCAGCCGGGCCCGGCCCAGGTCCAGGCCCAGAGCGCGCGGCAGCTCGTCCCCGAGGGCGAGCAGGTTCACCGGCCGCGCCGCGATCACCAGCCCCGTCGCGGCCAGCGCGGGCAGGACGAGCCAGCCGAGCGCGGTGAGGTCCCGGGCGTACGTACTGCCGGACAGCCAGCCCAGTGCGGCCGAGATGTTCATCTGCGCGCCGACCACCATGATGTTGACCAGGGCCATGGCGGTGGCGGCGGCGCCGAGGCCGACCAGCACCACCCGGGTCGGGTCCAGGCCGCTACGACCGCCCTCCTTGCTCCCCCGGGCCACGAAGACCACGAGGGCGAGCATCAGCACGCCCCCGAGGCCCGCGGCGGCCGGGAGAGCGGCGAGCGGGGCGGAGGGCACGAGGAGGATGACGAAGACGGCGCCGAGGGAGGCCCCGCCGGTCACGCCGACCAGCCCCGGTTCCGCGAGGGGGTTGCGGACCACCGCCTGCACGGCGGCGCCCGCCACTGCCAGACAGGCCCCGGCCAGCGCGGCCACCAGGATCCGCGGCAGCCGGTACGACACCACCGCCTCGGTGATCTGCCCGGCGGAGCCGAAGAGCGCGGCCCCGAGCTGCCTCCAGCCGATGTGCACGTCGCCGACCCGCAGGGACAGCACCATGGCGACGCCCAGCGCGACGAGCCCGACTCCGAGGGCGAGGGTGTACGCGGGGGTCCTTCGGCCGTCCGAGACCGCGACGGCCGCACCCGTGTCGGCGTCGCCCGTGCTCACCCGCCGGGCGAGCAGCATGAAGACCGGGCCGCCGATCAGTGCGGTGACCACGCCGACCGGGATCTCGGAGGTGTAGACGGCGGACGGCGGCACGGCCAGTTGCGCGGCGGCGTCGGCCGCCAGCAGCACCGTGGCGGCCAGCACCGCCGCCATCGGGATGAGCAGGGCGTGCTTGCGGATCCCCAGCTGCCGCACCATGACGGGTGCGATGAGCCCGACGAAGCCGATCGGGCCGGCCAGTGACACCGCCGAGGCGGCGAGCAGGACGGCGATCAGGAAGGCGGCGGGGCGGATCCGCTCCACACGGACACCCATCGCCTCGGCCGTCTCGTCGCCCAGGGCCAGCAGGTCCAGCGGGCGTGCCAGCAGCGGCGCGGCCAGCGCGCCCACGGCGACGACCGCGCCGAGCGTCAGCGGGCGTTGCAGACCGGACTGCATCAGGGTGCCGTTGCCCCAGAAGAACAGCCCGCGGGTCGCCTGGAGGTCGAGCATCTGCAGGAACTCGGCGGCCGCGGTGCCGGCGAGGGCGACGGTCGCACCGGCGAGCAGGACCCGCCCGGGGGCGAGGACGCCCCTGCTGCTGAGCAGGTGGACGAGGGCGATGGCCAGGACGCCGCCGAGGAAGGCGGCGCCCCCGGCGGGCAGCGGGCCCAGGCTCACGCCGGTGAACGCCACCAGCACCACGGCGAAGTAGGCGCCGGCGTTGACGCCCAGGGTGTCGGGGGCGGCCAGCGGATTGCGGGTCGCGCCCTGGACGAGGACGCCGGAGACGCCGAGCGCGACGCCGACGACCAGACCGGTCAGCGTGCGCGGCAGCCGGCTGCCGACCAGGACGTCGCGGGTGTGGGGATCACCGTGGCCGGCGAGCAGCGCCGCGAAGTCGCCGAGGTCCACGCCGGAGGCCCCGAGGCCGAGGTGGACCAGGGTGACCAGGCACAGGACGAGGGCGAGGGCGCCGCCGACGAGCAGCGCTCGGGGGCGGGAGCCGGACGGCCGGCCGGGTAAGCGGCCGGCCGTCCGGGCGGGCAGACGGGCGGAGAGCGTCATCAGACCTTCAGGGCCTTGCCGGTCTCGTCGAGGATGTGCAGCGCCGACAGCGGGCCGCCGAACAGCCAGGTGCCGGGGTCCAGCGGGAGGACGCGGTCGTTCTTCACGAACTCCAGCCCCTTCCAGACGGCGTTGGAGGCGAGGTCGCCGGTGAACGGGTTGTCCTTGGCGCTGGCGACGTAGAGGAAGGTCGCGTCCGGCTCCGTCCTGGTCAGGCCCTCGACGCCGACCGTGGTCATGCCCCAGGCGTCCGGTTCGCCCTTCCAGCCGTTCTTCAGCCCCGCGAGGTTGAGCACCTGGGGGGCGATGGCGTCGTCGGTGAGCATGCGGACCGACGCGGTGCCGTTGGCGGTGAAGCCCTGTGCGACGGCGTACTTCAGGCCGCCCTTGCCGGCCTTGTCCAGCCGGCCCCTGAGGTCGGCGGCCCGGGTTTCGATCTGCCGGTTGACCTCGGCCGCCTTGTCCTGCTTGCCGACGGCCTTGCCGAGCTCGGTGAAGTTCTTCTTCATCGTCTCGAGCTGGGGCTTGGTGGTGTACTTGAACGACACGACCGGCGCGATGCCCTGGAGCGCCTTGAGGTTGGCCTTCGAGCGGTCGTCGTCGATCACGATGAGGTCCGGCTGCAGGGCCCGGATCTTCTCCAGGCTCGGCTCGTTGCGGCTGCCGACGTCCGTGGTGCCCTCGGCGAGGGCGGCGCCCTTCGCGGTGATCCAGGTGCCGTACCCCTTGTTGTCGGCGTTGCCCACGGGGGTGACGCCCAGTGCGACCAGTTCCTCGGTGTACGTCCACTCCAGCGTCACCACCTTCACCGCGGGCTTGTCCAGGGTGACCTGCCCCTGCGCCGTCTCCACGGTGATCTTGCCGCTCCCGCCCTTGTCCGCGGCGGGCTTGTCGGCTGCGGGCTTGCCGCCCGCCGCGTCCCCGGCCGTTCCGGAACCGCAGCCGGCGGCGGTCAGGGCGAGTGCCGTCGCGGTGGCGGTCGTCGCGAGGGCGCGCAGAAACCTCTGCATGGCGAACTCTCCTTGTGTGCGGGGTGGTTCTGCTTCAGGAAGTGGCGCAGGGCCCGGCGGTCGCGGCGGCCTCGTCGCAGCGCCGGGGGAAACAGGCGAGGTATCCGCTGTGCGGATCGCGTACGACGGTGACCTGCAAGCCGAAGGCGCCGTGGATGACGTCCGGGGTGAGCACCTCGTCCGGTGCCCCGCAGGCCGCGACGGCGCCGTCGGCGACGACGACCACCTCGTCGGCGTACGCCGCCGCCTGCATCAGGTCGTGCAGCACCACGCCGCAGGCGATGCCGTGTTCGCGGGCCAGCCGGCGCACGACGTCGAGGACCTCGAACTGGTGGCGCATGTCGAGGTAGGTGGTGGGCTCGTCCAGCAGCAGGACGGCGGCCCGCTGCGCCAGCACCATGGCCAGCCAGGCCCGTTGGCGCTCACCGCCGGACAGTTCGTCGAGGCGGCGGTCCACCAGGGGGGCGGCGTCGGTGACCTCGAGGGCCCACTCGATGGATTCGGTGTCCTCGCCGGTGTGCCGGGCGAGTGCGCCGCGGTGGGCGTACCGGCCGTGGCGCACGAGCTCGCGTACGGTCACCCCGGCGGGGGCGTGGGAGGTCTGGGGGAGGAACGCCAGACGCTGGGACAGGGCACGGCGGGCCAGCGAGCGGAGCGGCACGCCGTCGATGCGCACCTCGCCGCCGAGGGGCGGGAGGAGACCTGCCACGGTCCGCAACAGGGTGGACTTCCCACAGCCGTTGGGACCGACCAGTACGGTGATCGCGCCGGCCCGCAGCGTCAGATCCACCTGTTTGAGCACCGGGCGCCCCGCATGCCCGACATCGAGAGCGTCCGCCACCAGACGGACGTCACCTAAGGACACCACATGCCTCCCCATCGCCGGCCTGTCGGCGCCACCCTACAACTTAGGTAAGGCACACCTTAAGGATCGGCCAGGGTTCGCGCGGCTTGTGATCAGGTCGAGATCGTCCGCACCACCGCGCGCCCCCCTTCTCACGCACACTCCCCCTTGCTGGACAGCCACTTGATGGGTCATCAATTCCTGTCGACGCCGTTCCTCCCCCCGTGGGAGACCGGAGGGGCCGGGGCGTCTTGTCGCGGTGATCCGCGGTCGCTAGCCTCGCGCCCCAGACACCCCTACGCAGGGAAAGCGGGACGGATGCCCTCCGCAGTCACTCTTGCCGTCGTCGGTGCCGGGGACCGCGGAACCGGTCACGCGGCCTGGGCGCTCGCCCATCCGGACCTGGCCGCCGTCGTCGCGGTGGCCGAGCCGCGCGAACCGCGGCGCAGCCGGTTCGCGGCCGCCCACGGCCTGGACGCCGGGGCGGTGGTGGACGACTGGCGGGCGCTGGCCGCCCGCGGCCGCGTCGCGGACGCGGTGCTGATCTGCACGCTGGACCGCGACCACCTGGAGCCGGTCCTGGCGTTCGCCGCGCTCGGCTACCACATCCTGCTCGAGAAGCCGATGGCCCTGACCGAGGACGAGTGCCGGCGGATCGTGGCCGTCGTCGAGGAGGCCGGGGTGATCCTGTCCGTCGGCCACGTCCTGCGGTACACCCCCTACACACGGGCACTCAAGCGCGTCCTCGACTCCGGGCGGATCGGAGACGTCGTCAGCGTGCAGCACCTCGAGCCGGTCGGCTTCTGGCACCAGGCCCACTCCTTCGTGCGCGGCAACTGGCGCCGCGAGGACGAGGCCACCACCATGTTGATGGCGAAGTCCTGCCACGACCTGGACTGGCTGCAGTACGTGCTCGGCCGGCCGCCCGTACGCGTCTCCAGCTTCGGACGCCTCTCCCACTTCCGGCCCGACCGCAAACCGGCGGGCGCCGCCGACCGGTGTCTGGACTGCGCGGTGGAGAACACCTGCCCCTACTCCGCCACCCGCGACTACGGCGACCGCCTCGCCGGGGGCCGGCACGGCTGGCCGCTGAGCGTGGTGATCGACGAGTTCACCCCGCGCGCCCTGGAGACCGCCCTGCGCGAAGGTCCGTACGGACGCTGCGTGTACGCCTGCGACAACGACGTGGTCGATCACCAGGTGGTCGCCATGGAGTTCGACTCCGGGGCGACGGCCACCTTCACCATGACCGCCTTCACCGAACACGCGGACCGCCAGACCCGGATCTTCGGAACACGCGGCGAGCTGAGGGGGGACGGCAGGCAGCTGCGGCTCTACGACTTCCTGACCCGCGCCGAGGAGGTCGTCGGCCTCGGCCCCGAAGGGGCGATGGAGGCCGCCGGCGGCCACGGGGGCGGCGACGCGGGCTTGATGGACGCCTTCGTCGCGGCCGTTGCCACCGGGGACCCCGGCCTGGTGAAGTCCGGTCCGCGCGAGTCCCTCACCAGCCATCTGACCGTGCTGGCGGCCGAACGCGCCCGGCGCGACCACACGGTCGTGGACATCCGGCCGTGAGCCTGGCGATCGATCGATCGATACGATCGCCCAGGAAGGTGAACGAGCCATCTTCACGCGCCTCTTGAACGATATTTCGCGCGCATGCTACAAACCGGTCAGCGGGCGTCCCCTCCCACCCCGCTCCCCCGCGTGTCACCGCTTCACCGCCGAGCGGTCGCCTGCTGCTGCGCAGACGTGCGCACGCGCGCGGCCCGCCCTGTGCCGAGGCGGCCGCGCCCCAGTCCTGGAGGCTCCATGGCCGGCCCCTGGTCCCGCCGTTCCTTCCTGCTCGCCGGACTCTCCTCCGCCGGCGCCCTCACGTCGACCGGCGCCGCATCCGCATCGGCATCCTCATCCGCTACGGCCGCGGCCGCAGCCGACGAGTACGAGACCCTCCGCCTCAGGTGGCGGGGAATGCTGCTGGGCAGCGGATTCGATCCGGCGGCCGAGCCGTTCGCCGGGAAGCTCGCGCTGTTGGGTACGCAGGCCTACGAACACCGCGCGGCCATGGCGCCCGTCAGCGGTTCGCTCTGGCCTGACCTGCCGCTGACCCTCTCCAGCTCGATCACCGGCAGTTACGCCCGGCTGGCCACCATGGCCCAGGCGTACGCCCAGCCGGGTACGGGCCTGACCGGCAGTGCCGCGCTCGCCGCCGGGGTCACGACCGGCCTCGACCACCTCTACCAGGAGGTCTACAACCCGGCGAAGAGCCGGTTCGGCAACTGGTGGGACTTCCAGATCGGCTCGCCCCAACTCCTGCTGGACATCTGCGTACTCCTCCACGACCAGCTCTCCGCCGCCCGGCTCGCCGACCACCTCGCGGCGGTCGACCGCTTCGTCCCCGACTCCTCGGTCACCCACTACAGCGGCACCAGCACCGGCGCCAACCGGGTGGACCTGTGCCGCTCGCTGGCCCTGCGCGGCATCCTCGGCGGGAACGCGCCCAAGATCGCGCTGGCCCGTGACGCCCTGTCCCCCGTGTTCCCCCTCGTCACCAGCGGAGACGGGTTCTATGCGGACGGCTCCTTCGTCCAGCACACCTACCTGTCCTACACCGGCTCCTACGGCGCGGTGCTGCTCGGCGGCCTGGCCGGGCTCTTCTCCTTGCTCAGCGGTTCGACCTGGGCGGTCACCGACCCCAACCGGCGGCTCGTCCTCGATTCGGTGGAGAAGTCCTACGCGCCGTTCCTCTACAACGGCCTGATGATGGACGCGGTGTCCGGGCGCGCCACCAGCCGCGGCAACCCGAGGACCACCCCGTACGGATTCCAGGGCGGCGACCACGGTCGCGGCCACGGCGTGCTCGCCTCCATCGCGCTGCTGGGCAGCGCAGCGAGCAGCGCGGACGACCAGCGCTGGCGCGCCCTGGTGAAGGGCTGGATGCAGCGGGACTACTACAGCCCCGTGCTGGGCGACACCGACCTGAGCGTCGCGGCGCTGGCCAGGCTCAAGGCCGTCCAGGACGACAGCGCCGTCAGCGCCCTGCCCGAGCCGACGGGTCACCGGCTGTTCCCCAGCATGGACCGCGCTGTCCACCGCCGGCCCGGCTGGGCCGCCTCGATCAGCATGGCCTCGAAGCGGATGGGCCTCTACGAGACCGGCAACGGGGAGAACCTCCGCGGCTGGCACGCCGGCGCGGGGATGCTCCAGTGGTGGGGGGACACGTACGGCAACGGCCAGTACACCGACGCCTTCTGGCCGACCGTGGACCCGTACCGGCTACCCGGGACCACCGTCTCCCGCACACCGCTCGCCGATGCGGAGGGCGGCGCTTGGGGGCTGCCGCGGCCGGACGTCAACTGGGTCGGCGGCGCCACGGACGGGGAGTACGCGGCCCTGGGACAGTTCGTCCGCGGGCTGTCGAGCACGCTGTACGCCAAGAAGTCCTGGTTCTGCCTGGCCGATGCGATCGTGTGCCTGGCGGGCGCCGTACGCAGCACCGACGGCGCCGCGGTCGAGACCGTGGTCGAGAACCGCAACCTGGGGGCGACCGGTGCACAGGCCCTCACGGTGGACGGGGTGGCCCAGTCCACCGCACTCGGCTGGTCGGCGACGTTCACGGGGGCCCGCTGGGCGCAGATAGCCGGACACGGCGGGTACGTGTTCCCGGGCGGGGCCACGCTCAGGGCGCGGCGCGAGGCGCGCACCGGTTCCTGGCACGACATCAACACCGGCGGCACCACCGACCCGATCACCCGCCGGTACGTGACGCTCTGGTTCGACCACGGCGTCGACCCGGTGGACGCCGCCTGCTGTCACATCCTGCTGCCGGGGGCCGGCCCGGCCGCCACCGCCGCCCGGGCCGCCGACACCGGCTGGCTGAAGGTGCTGGCCAACGACTATGCCCAGCAGGGCGTCCAGGTCGCCTCGCTGGGCGTCACCGCGGTCGCCTTCTGGTTCGCCGGGACCGTCGGCGCGCTCAGCGCCGACAAGCCCGCCTGCGTCCTGGTGCGGGAGCACGGCGACGGCACGGCGACCGTCTGCGTCAGCGACCCGATGCGCATGCAGACCGGCCTCACCGTCACGTGGAACCGTCCGGTGGCCTCCGTGCTCTCCCGACCCGCCACGGTCGCCTCGGCCACCACCGGCTCCGCGCTCGGCCTCACCTTCGCGGACCTCACCGGCCAGGCGGGAGCCACCCAGAAGATCACCGTCCGGCTCGGCTGAGCGGACGCCGGCCCCGTACCGGCCTCAGGCCTTCGTGCTTGAGGCCGTGGTGCTTGAGGCCGTGGTGCTTCAGGCCATGGCGCTTGAGGCCGTCGTGCTTCAGGCCGTCGTGGCCGCCCGCGTCCAGGCGGCGTCGCGCAGCAGGCGCAGGCCGTTGAGGCCGACGATGACGGTCGATCCTTCGTGGCCCAGCACGCCCAGCGGCAGCGGCAGGTGTCCGGCGAGGTCCCAGACGACCAGGACGGAGATGAACGCCCCGGCGACGACCAGGTTCTGCACCACGAGGCGGCGCGCGGCGCGGGACAGCGCGATCACGGCCGGTACGGCGGCCAGTTCGTCGCGGACGACGACCGCGTCGGCCGTTTCCAGGGCGAGGTCGGAGCCGGCGCGGCCCATGGCGATGCCGGTGTGGGCGGCGGCCAGCGCCGGGGCGTCGTTGACGCCGTCTCCGACGACGAGGACCCGGTGTCCGGCGGCCTCGCACGCTCGGACCGCGGTGACCTTGTCCTGGGGCAGCAGACCGGCGCGGACGTCGGTGATGCCGAGCTCCGCGGCGAGGCGGCCCGCGGCGCGCGGGTTGTCGCCGGTCAGCAGCACCGGCGCCGTGCCGGTCAGCGTGTGCAGCGCCGTGACGGCGGCAGCCGCGTCGGGGCGCGGCCGGTCGGCGAGGCCGAGCACGCCGACGGGGATCCCGTCGCGCTGTACGAGCACGGCGGTGCGTCCGCTGCCCTCCAGTTCCTCCACCACCGCCGCGGCCTGCGCCGAGGCGGCCCGGTGGGGGGATCGCTCCAGCAGCCGGGCGGGGGCCCCGGCCGTGATGACGTGGCCGCCCACGGTGGCCGTCACTCCCGATCCGGGGACGGAGTCGAAGTCCGTGGCGGCGGGCGGGTGCAGGTGGCGTGCGCGGGCGGCGGCGGTGACGGCGCGGGCGAGGGGGTGTTCGCTGGGGCGCTCCGCAGCGGCCGCCAGGGCGAGCAGCGCGTCCCCGGTCAGTCCGGCGCCCGCCAACGGCCGGACGTCGGTGACGCGGGGGGTCCCTTCCGTGAGGGTGCCGGTCTTGTCGAGGGCGACGGCGTCGACCTGACCGAGGCGTTCCATCACGACGGCCGACTTCACCAGCACGCCGTGGCGCCCGGCGTTGGCGAGGGCCGACAGCAGCGGCGGCATGGTGGCCAGCACCACGGCGCACGGAGAGGCGACGATCATGAAGGTCATGGCCCGCAGCAGGGAGCCGGTGAGGTCCGCGCCGAACGCGAGCGGGACCAGGAACACGGCCGGCGTGGCGAGGACCATGCCGAGGGAGTAGCGCTGTTCGACCTTCTCGATGAACAACTGGGTCGGCGCCTTGGTTTCGGAGGCCTCCTCGACCATCGCGACGATCCTGGCGATCACCGAGTCGGCGGGATCCCGCTCGACGGCCACGCGCAGGGCCCCGGTGCCGTTGAGGGTGCCGGCGAACACCTCGTCCCCGGCCTCCTTGAGCACCGGCAGCGGCTCGCCGGTGATGGTGGCCTGGTCCACCTCGCCGGCCCCGTCCAGGACCCGGCCGTCGGCCCCGATCCGCTCCCCGGGGCGGATCAGGACGATGTCGCCGACCGCGAGGTCCCCGGTGGCGACCGTCTCCTCACGGCCGTCCCGGGTCAGCCGGGTGGCGGTGTCCGGCGCGAGGTCGAGCAGGCCGCGCACCGCGTCCTGGGTGCGGGCGGTGGCCAACGCCTCCAGGGCCCCGGAGGTGGCGAAGATGACGATCAGCAGCGCGCCGTCCCTCACCTGTCCGATCGAGGCCGCACCGAGCGCGGCGACGATCATCAGCAGGTCGACGTCCAGGGTCTTGTCCCGTAGCGCCCGGAGTCCGGCCCAGGCCGGCTCCCAGCCGCCGGTGGCGTACGCGGCGGCGTACAGCGGGGCCCACGCCCAGGGCGGAGCGCCGGTCAGGTGGAGCGGCAGGGCGATCAGGAAGAGCAGCAGCGCGGCCGCGGCCCAACGGGCCTCCGCCAGCGCGAACACCCGTGTACGGCGCCGCGGAACCGCCGCGGAGGCGGCCGAGGGCGCGCGTTGCGGACGCTGGAGCAGGACTGGGGGCATGACGGAGCAACCCTTCGCGGGCCGGGGGACGGCTACCCCTCCACCATACAAGAACATCTGAAGAGGTCTTCATATGTCACCGGTAAGATGGCCGCCATGGGCCACGGAACGGACGCCAGGAACACCGCCACGACGCGCGAACGCCTCGACGCCGTGGGGACGGCGGACGTGGCGGCGACCCTCCAGGCCCTGGCGACCCCCTCGCGGCTGCACATCCTCGCCCGCCTCCAGGAAGGCCCGTGCGCGGTCGGGGACCTGGCCGAAGCGGTCGGCATGGAGCCGTCGGCCTGCTCCCACCAGCTGCGCCTGCTGCGCAACCTCGGCCTGGTCGCCGGCGAGCGGCGGGGCCGCTCCATCGTCTACTCCCTCTACGACCACCACGTCGCCGAACTCCTCGACCAGGCCCTCTTCCACGTGGAACACCTGCGCCTGGGCCTGCACGACAGGGTCTCCCCGGAAGCACACTGAGACCCCGGGGGTGGCGCCGCCGCCGCGCCGCCACCCCCGCACACCGGTTACTACCAGGACGACTTGGTGACCCCGGGCAGGAATCCGGCATGCGCCTGCTCACGCATCCGGACCCGGGAGAGCCCGAACGTGCGCAGGTAGCCGCGGGGGCGGCCGTCCACGCCGTCGCGGTTGCGCACCCGGGTCGCACTCGCGTCGCGCGGCTGCTTGCGCAACTCGGCCAGCGCGGCCCGGCGCTCGGTCTGCGTCGAGGAGGGCCGGCGCAGGACCTCCTTCAGCTCGGCGCGCCGGGCGGCGTGGCGCTCGACGACCGCCTTGCGCTTCTCGTTCTGCGCGATCTTGCTCTTCTTCGCCATCAGACCTTCACCCCCCGGGCCCGGATCCGGGCCACGGCCGCCTCGACGCCGATCACGTCGACGGTCTTGATCGCCTTCGCACTGAGGGTGAGGCGGACGTACCGGCCTTCGCTCGGCAGCCAGTAGCGCTTGCGCTGGATGTTGGGGTCGAAGCGGCGCGAAGTGCGCCGGTGCGAGTGGGAGATGTTGTTGCCGAAGCCCGGCTGGGCTCCGGTCAGCTGGCAGTGGGCGGACACGGTGTCACCTGGCCCTCTCGGAAGTCGACGGGTTATTGGAAACGATTTCCATTCCCGTATAGTAGCGGCATGGCACGCAACGAAGTACGCCCGATCGTCAAGCTCCGCTCCACCGCGGGCACCGGCTACACCTACGTCACCCGCAAGAACCGGCGGAACGACCCGGACCGCATGGTGCTGCGCAAGTTCGACCCGGTCGTCCGCCGGCACGTCGACTTCCGCGAAGAGCGCTGAGCCGCCCGCCCCACCCCAACGCCACCCCAGCCAAGGACATCGCCATGAAGCCCGGCATCCACCCCGCCTACGGCCCCGTCGTCTTCCGCGACAAGGCCGCCGACTTCGCCTTCCTCACCCGCTCCACCGCCACCAGCGAGAAGACGGTGGAATGGGAGGACGGCAACACCTACCCCGTCATCGACGTCGAGATCTCCTCGCAGAGCCACCCCTTCTACACCGGCACCGCCCGGGTGCTGGACACCGCCGGCCGCGTCGAGCGCTTCCAGCGGCGGTACGGGAGCTCCGCGTGAGCCTGGCCGTCGTCATCGTCGGGGGGCTGCACTCCGATGCCCGCCACACCACCGTGGAACGGCTGCTCGCCACCGTCCCCGGGAGCGTGGCCCTGCACCACGACCTCTCCACGGCCGCCGAGGGCACCGTACGGCGCACCGTGCGCGACGCCTCGGGAATACTCAGCTCCGGTGAGGCACCGCTCGTCAACGACTGCGCCTGCTGCGCCCTGCGCGAGGACCTGGTGCCCGAGCTGTGGCGGCTCGCCGACGGCGGGTCGACCCGGCTCGCCGTCGTCGAGCTGTGGGACTCCGTGGAGCCGCGGGCGATGGCCGAGGTCGTCGCGGCGCACGGCGGCGAGCGGCTGGACCTCGGCAACGTGATCACCGCGGTCGACCCGGCCCTCGTCCTGCCGTACCTGTCCAACGGGGACGACCTCGCGGAGGCGGGGCTCGCGGCGGCGGCCTCCGACCGGCGGACGGTCGGGGACACCTGGGCCCGGCAGCTCGAATACGCGCCCGTCCTGGCCCTCGTCGACAGCGCCGACGCGGACGACGAGGACCGGGCCCTGCTGGCGCAGCTCCACCCGACCGCCCGCCGGGTGGAGACCGGGTCCCTCGAACTGGCGCGGCTCGCCTTCGCCGGATTCGATACCGAGGCCGCTGCCGCCGCGCAGCACCCGGCGTGCGCGCTGCTGCCGCAGGAGGCCGACGAAGCCGGGGTCGCCACCCTCGTCTGGCACCGCCACCGGCCGTTCCACCCGGAGCGGTTGTACGAGGCGCTGGAGGACCTGGCCTGCGCGGCCGCCCGCAGCCGCGGCCGGTTCTGGCTCGCCGACCGGCCCGACACCCTGCTCGCCTGGGACGCCGCGGGAGGCGCGCTCTGCGTGGAGGACAGCGGCCCCTGGCTGGCCTCGCTCCCGGACGCCGCCTGGGAGATGGTGCCGCCGGTGCGCCGGGCGGCCGCCGCGCTGGGCTGGCATCCGGACCACGGCGACTGCTGCCAGTACCTGGTGTTCACCTCCCCCGGGCTCGACCGCGGCGGGCTGGAGCGGCTCCTCGACTCCTGCCTGCTGACCGATGCCGAGTTCACCGCCGGCCGCGAGGGGTGGAAGCGCCTGCCCGCCGCCTTCGACGCCCTCCTCGCCCCCGTCCCGTAAGTCCCGTACGACGTACGACTCTTCCACTCCCCGTTCCGAGGACTCTCCATGACCCGACGCGCCATCCCGCGCAAGCCCGTGAAGTCCCGCCCCAACCCGCTGGACGCCGCGGAGATCACCTACATCGACTACAAGGACACCGACCTGCTGCGGAAGTTCATCTCCGATCGCGGGAAGATCCGCAGCCGCCGCGTCACCCGCGTCACGGCCCGGCAGCAGCGACGGCTCGCCGCGGCGATCAAGAACGCCCGCGAGATGGCCCTGCTGCCCTACGCCGGCAGGTAGCCGGACACCCGTCGGGCCCGTGGCAGACCCGAGGCCGTCCACGGGCCCGAAATCCGCCCCGACCGTACCGATCCGGCCGTCGGGCGTCGTGAAACAGTCCCTCCCCCTCCGGACCGGGCCCAAAGGAGCTCGCGCGGGTTACGGTCGTATGACCGTTTGCCGAAACCGGTACGTATTCCTCGTCGGGGAGGAACAGCTGGGATGAGCAACGCACCTCTGTACCTGGAACCGCGGCTGGCACCGCGGCTGACGTCTTTGCTGGATGCGGCCTCCTTCCTGCATGCGCTCGTGGACGGGCTCGGATCGCCCCTGAACCTCGTACTCCCCCAGCAGTTCGCCGACAACGCGGCCAGATTCGGCTCCGTGCTGCGCCGGCACCACCTGCGCGGCCGGGTCTGCTTCGCGCACAAGGCCAGTCGGTCGCGCGCCCTGGTCCGGCACCTCGCCACGACCGGAGCCGCCCTCGACGCCTCCTCGCTCGGCGAGTTGAGGCACGCCCTGGGCGCGGGATTCACCGGGGACCGGATCGTGGTGACCGGCCCCAAGGACCCCGAGGCACTGTGGCTCGCCGCGCGCTGCGGGGCCGTCGTCCACGCCGACGGCGCCATGGAGCTGGAGGACGCGGCCCGGATCGTGGGCGCGTTCGGCCTGCCGCGCCTGCGCGTGATCCTGCGGCTGTCCGAGTTCGAAACGTCCGGCGCCAGGGTCCTGTCCCGCCGCAGCCGCTTCGGTACGGCCGTCAAATCGCTGAACGACCTGCTCGACGTACTGGACCGCCACCAGGACGCGCTGGAACCGATCGGGGTGGGCTACCACCTCGACACCACGAGCCTGGACGAGAAGGCCACCGCCCTCGAAGGGTGCCTGCGGGCGATGGAGGAGCTGCAGGTCCGCGGGTTCGGGCCGCGGGTGGTGGACGTCGGCGGCGGCTTCGGCGTCACCTATCTGGCGCACGCCGCGCAGTGGGACCGCTACACCACCGAGCTCACCCACGCCGTCATGGGCCGGCGCCCGCCGCTCACCTGGGGCGGCCACGGTTACGGCCTGCGCGTCGAGAACGGCACGCTGCGGGGATCCCTCGGCCTCTACCCGGCCCACCGCCCGGTCGCCGGCGCCGCCTACCTCGACGCGCTGCTGTCCCGTCCCGCCCCCGGCCTCGGACGTCCGTTCGGGACCCTGCTCCTGGAGAGCATGTACGACCTGTACGCCGAGCCCGGGCGGGCGTTGGCGGACCAGTGCGGGCTCACCCTCGGGAGGGTGCTGGAGGTCCGGGCCGGCGGGGCCGGGGAGCACCTGGTCCGGCTCGCGCTGAACGCGGGTGACGTGGGTCTGGAGGACCACGGCGTGCTCGTGGACCCCGTCCTGGTCCCCCGCGACGGCGCCCCGCCGGAGGCGGCCGGGCCGGTGGGGGTGTACCTCATGGGCAACCTCTGCCTCGAGGCGGACCTGATCACCCGCCGGATGGTCTTCCTGCCCCGGCTGCCGCGACCGGGCGACCTCCTCGCCTTCGCCAACACCGCGGGCTACTGCATGGACTTCACCGCCACCCGCGCCCAACAGCAGCCCCTGGCCCGCAAGGTGGCCGTCCGGCAGGAGGACGGTCGGGAGGAGGGCCGCGCAGGGGACCGAGGGGGCACAGGGGCCTGGAGTTGGTGCCTCGACGAGCAGTACTGGCCGGTCACAGCCACGGGGGGACGGCGGACATGAGGTACGACAGCATCACCGAGGCCATCGGCAACACCCCGCTGGTCCGTATCGACCCGGCCGTGCACGGCCTGCGGCACATCGACCTCTACGCGAAGCTGGAGATGCTCAACCCGTTCGGCTCGCTGAAGGACCGGGCGGCCTGGCACATGGTCCGCTCCCTGCTGCAGGACTCCCCGCCCGGCGCGGCGACGGTCGTCGAACTGTCCAGCGGGAACACCGCCAAGGCCCTGGCCCTGATCGCGGGCCTGCACGGACTGCCGTTCAAGAGCGTCACCAACCGCATGCGGATCCCGGAGGTCAAGGATCTGCTCCTGCTGCTGGGAGCCGAGATCGAGGAGCTGCCCGGGCAGAGCGAATGCCTCGACCCGACCGACACCGAAGACCCCCTGACCCGCTTCCACCAGCGGCTCAGCAGCCCGGACAGTACCCTCCTCCACACCGACCAGTACTTCAACCCGCTGAACGCCGAGGCGCACGCCCAGGGCACCGGGCCGGAGATCGTCGCCGACCTGGACGGCCGGGCTCCGGACTGGTTCTTCGCCTGCGTGGGCACGGCCGGCTCCTCGACGGGGGTCGCCCGCGCGCTGCGCGCCCACGACCCGGCCGTGCGGGTGGTCGGGCTGGTCGGGGAGAAGTCCGACTTCATCCCGGGCATCCGCACCCTCGACGAGGTGCAGGAGGTGGGCCTCTTCGACCCCGCCACCTACGACGCGATCGAGGCGGTGAGCTCGGACGAGGCCATCGACGGGATGGTGACGCTGATGCGCCGCTGCGGACTGCTGGCCGGTCCGACCGGCGGGGCCGCGTACCTCGGGGCCGTGCGCCACCTCCGGCCGCTGGACACCCCGGCGGCCGGCGGCCGGCGCAGGACGGCCGTCTTCATCGTCTGCGACCGTGCGGAGAGCTACCTCGGCTACGTGCGGCAGCGCCGTCCGGAGCTGTTCGGCAGGCCACCGGCGAAGAACTCGGTGACCACGCTGACCGAGGCCGAGGTCCGCTCGGCCCGCGTCGTCGAGGTCGCCGAGGCGCAGAAGTGGATCGAGGACCGGCGACCGCTGGTGGTCGACCTCCGCGGCCCGTTCGCGTACGCCGCCCTGCACATCGACGGCGCCGTCAACATCGTGGACGAGCTCTTCGACGAACTCCTGCGCGGCGGCCTGCCCTTCGGCACCCGCCGCCCGGTGCTGCTGACCTGCCCGGTCGGTGAGAAGTCCGCCCGGTACGCGGCCCTGCTGACGCGCATGGGGCACCCGGACGTGCGCAGTCTCGCCGGCGGCATCGTCGCCTGGCGGGACGCCGGGGCCCCTCTGGTGCGGGACTGACGTGGCGGCCGCCGCCGCCGAGGAGATCGAGGAGCTGGCCGCGTGGCAGCGCGGGCTGCGCGCCCAGTTCCCGATCATCGTCGGACATCCCCACCTGACCTATCTGGACAGTGCGGCCACCGCCCAGAAGCCGCAGGCCGTCCTGGACGCCGTCCACACCTACCTCACCACCTCCAACGCCAACGCCGGCCGGGGCTCCTACCCCTGGGCCAACACGACGACCGCCCTCGTGGAGCGGGCCCGCGACCGGGTCGCGGAGTTCCTCGGCGATCCGGGGCCGGACCGGTCCTCGGTGCACTTCACGAGCGGGGCCACGGACGGGCTGCGCACCGTCGCACGGGAATGGCTGCCCGGGCTGCTGGCGGACGGCGACGAGATCGTCGTGCCGTTCGCCGACCACGAAGCCAATCTGGCGCCGTGGCTGGAGGCGCGGGAGCTGCTGGCCCGCCAGGGGGTCCGGATCCGGGTACGGGAACTGCCCTGCCAGGCGGGCTCCGGGGACTACGATCCGCAGGCCCTCGCCGGGATCGTCGGGCCGCGCACCCGGTTCGTGGCCGTGACGCACGTGCACCACGTGTACGGGGCGGACATGAACGTGCACCGCATCCGGCAGGCGGTCGGGCCCGATGTCCCCATCTGTCTGGACGCCGCCCAGAGCATCGGGCACCTCCCGGTGTCCGTGGCCGAGCTCGACGTGGACTTCGTGGTCTTCTCCGGGCACAAGGCCCTCGCCCTGCCCGGAACCGGTGCGGTCTGGGCGCGGGACCGGCGGGGGCCCGCCTTCCGGCCCGGCGGCTGGAGCGGCACGCCGAACACGGTGGGCATCGCCTCCCTGGCGGCGGCCCTGGACTGGCTGGACTGCGCCGGGGTCGACCGCATCGAGCGCTGGACCGTGGCGCTGACCGCCCTGCTGACCGACGGGCTGGGGCGGCTGCCCGCGTACGAGGTCCTCGGCTGCCGATCGAGCCTGGCGAGCGCGTCCGAGGTGCAGCGGCGCCGGAGCATCGTCACCTTCCGGCATCGCGGGATCACCGCCCAGGACCTCGGGTTCATCCTGTTCAGCCGCGGCATCATGGTGCGCTCCGACGGCCACTGCCAGGCGGGCGGCAGCGCCCGGGAGTCCTCGGTACGGGTGAGCCTGCACGTGCACAACACTCCTGAGGAGGTACGGGAGTTGCTCACCACCCTCGCCAGTCTGCAATGATTTCCATTATGGAGATGAGGACGATGAGGGCCCGGACGGCAGCGCGCTGGGTGGAGCGCTGGGAGAGTCAGCAGCAGCGGTACGCCGTCGACCGCGAGGAGAGGTTCACGGTCATCACCGACGTCGTCGAGCGGGTGACGGGCGACCGGACCGCCCCCCTGGTCCTCGACCTGGGCAGCGGCCCGGGAGCCCTGGCCGCGCGGCTGGCCGACCGGCTCCCGGACGCCGAGGTGGTGGCCGTCGACGCCGACCCCCTGCTCCTCGAACTCGGCAGCTCCCACTACGGACCGGCGCTGCGCTACGTCGAAGCCGTGATCGGCAAGGCGGGCTGGCTGGAGGCGCTGGCCCTGGAGCGCCCGATGGACGCGGTGGTCTCGGCGACGGCCCTGCACTACCTGGGCGAGTCGACCCTGCGACGGGTCTACCGGGAACTGGCCGAACTGCTGCGCCCCGGCGGTGTCCTCGTCAACGGCGACCACATCCGCCCGGACGAGCCGCGCATCGCGGAACTGGCCCTCCATGTCGGGGAGCGCCACTCCGCACGCTATGTGGACACCACCGAGGACTGGGAGTCCTGGTGGGCACAGGCGGCCGCCGACCCGGAGCTGGCACCGCGGCTCGCGGAGTGCGGGCCCGGCCGGCATCCGCACTGCGAGGGCAACGACCTGACCCTCTCCGGGCACGCCGCCCTGTTGCGCGAGGCCGGCTTCCGCGAGGTTGGCTCGGTCTGGCAGTTCGGCCACAGCCACGTCATGGTCGCGGTCCGCTAGGGGGTGTCTGACGGAGGTCCGTGGTGAAGGAGCGGTGTCCGGTGCGTGCTCTCGGCGTGCCGGCCGGATGCCCCCGTACTGGACGTAC
>NZ_JBEZLA010000097.1:0-18590 GCF_040651925.1 Streptomyces sp. NPDC048349
GTACGTCCAGTACGGGGGCATCCGGCCGGCACGCCGAGAGCACGCACCGGACACCGCTCCTTCACCACGGACCTCCGTCAGACACCCCCTAGGCCCCTCCCTTTCGGATCCTTCGCCCAGATGCTTGCGGGCTTCGAACCTGGAACACCCATCCGGCCTTTGAATCGTAGGGGCAAGGACGGTCTCGACCTGGCGAACATCTGTTAGTGTGCCCGCGCTTGGTGTTCATCCATCAATCCGTCCTCCCCTCGAAGGCCAGGCGCCCGAGGGGGCTGCGAGGTGTCCCGCACGTGCACAGCACTCCGTTCTCCCCCGCCGAGGCCAGGTCCGCGCGAGCCCGCATGGGCCTGAGCGCCGCCCAGGTGGCCCACTCCATGGCCGCCTGCGGCACCCCCGTCCATCCCCACCTGGTGACGGCCTGGGAGGAGGGCACGCACGTGCCCTCCGACCGTCAGCTCTTCGCCCTGGCCGACGTCCTGTGGTGCGAGGCGACGGCCCTGATGGGCGTCGAACCGCGGACGCTGGCAGAGCACCGGCTGGCCCGCAAACTCACGGTGGAGCGGCTGGCGTACCGGATAGGCATGGACCCCTCCGAGTACCGCGCAGCCGAGGCGGCCCGGCGGTGGGACGGGGACGCGTGGCAGACCAGGGCGCTGGTGGAAGCCCTCGGGCTGTCGCTGCGCAAGCTCATCGGGATCATGGGCCGGGTGGACGAGTTGGCGGAGCACCTGCGGTCGGCCGTGGACGGGCGCTGGAAGGCGCACGTGGAACCGGTCGCGGAGATCGTGGTGGTGGACGCGACCAGCGTGGGCGACGCGCTGCGGACCATGCACGCGGAGTTCTCCGCGTTCTCGGAGCGGTACATGGGGCACCTGGTGGCCCGCAACGCGGACGCCCGGCTCAAGGAGGTCGCGACGGAGCGGGCCGCGTACCTGCGCCGACTGGTGGACCACTTCTGGGAGTTGATCGGCGAGGAGGGCGACGCCCCGCCCTTCCCCGTGGGCGGCCGGTGACGGCGGGCCGGGAAGGGACGTCGCGGACGTCCCTTCCCGGCCCGCGTCCGGTTCAGCGGGCGGCCCCGCCCAGGAGCGGACCGCCGGCGGCGCCCTCCCCGAAGTCCCCTGCGCGGCGGCCCCCGTAGCCGTCCCGGTGGCCGTCCTGGTGGCCGGCGCCGTAGTCGTCCTCGTGCTCCTCCCAGTCGATCTCCCGCGTGGACCGGCTGGTGAACACGTTGAAGAGCAGGTTCAGCGCGATCGCCGTCAGGGCGCCCAGCGTGATCCCGCTGTCGAGCACGGCCCTCACGTCGTCCGGCATCCGGTCGAAGAACGGCGCGACCGTGGTCGGCAGCAGGGCGGCGCCCAGACTGACCGCCAGGATCAGGGTGTTGCGCTCCTCGCGCAGATCGGCCTTCCCCAGGATCTGGATGCCGACCGCCGCGACTATGCCGAACATGGACAGCGCGGCGCCGCCCAGCACGGGATGCGGAACCGAGGCGACGAGGCTGCCCGCCTTGGGCAGCAGGCCCAGTATGACCATGAACAGGCCCGCCGCGACGACCACGTACCGGCTCATCACCTTCGACAGGCGCACCAGCCCGATGTTCTCGGCGAACGCCACGTACGGGAAGGAGTTGAGCACGCCGCCGAGTACGGTCGCCACCCCGTCGGCGCGCAGCGCCCGGGCCACGGTGTCCGCGTCCACCCGCTTGCCGGTGATCTCGCCGATGGCGTACACGTCCCCGGTGGTCTCCACCATGGTGATCAGGATGACGACGAGCATCGCGACGATCGGCAGCAGCTCGAACCGCGGCGTGCCGAAGTGGAAGGGCGTGGTGACCCCGAACCAGGCGGTCTCCTGCACCGCCCCGAAGTCGGCGTCCCCGAAGAGCCAGGCCGCCGCCGTACCGACGGCGAGGCCGAGCAGGACGGCGAGTCCGCTGAGGAACGGCTTGCCGATCCGGACCACGGCCAGGATGAACAACAGCGTGCCCAGCGCGTACGCGAGGTTCTTCGGGTCGCCGTAGGCGGGGGTGCCGATGAGGTGCGCTCCGCCGGCCGCGTCCTGGAGGGCCACCGGGATCAGGGTGATGCCGATGATGGTGAGGATCGTGCCGATGACGACCGGCGGGAAGTACTTCACGAGCTTGCTGAAGAGCGGTGCGAAGGCGAACGTGGCCAGGCCCGCCGTGATCACCGCCCCGTAGACGACGAGCAGGCCGGCGGTGCCGCCGCCCGCTCCCGTCCCGATGGCGATCATGGGCGAGACCGCGGTGAAGGTGACGCCCTGGACCAGCGGCAGCCGCGCGCCGACCCTTCCGACGCCGAGGGCCTGGATGATCGAGGCAACGCCGCAGGTCAGCAGGTCCGCGTTGACGAGGTGGACGAGATCCTCGCGCGAGAGGCCCAGCGCGTTGCCCAGCAGGACCGGGACGATGACGGCCGCCGCGTAGAACGCGAGGACGTGCTGGAAGCCGTAGAGGGCGAGCTTGGGGAAGGGGAGCAGCTCGTCGACGGGATGGGCCGGCTGCCGGGAGCCTCGCCGGGAGGTCTGCGGGGGGTGCGGCGGGGAGGTCTGTGGGGAGGACTGTCGGGAGATTCTTGCCATCTCTGCCTTGCCTTCGCGAGGTAGGTGATTGAGAGGGCCGCCGCCATCGGTCCTGGGTGGCAGGACGAGGGCAGGCCGGCTCGCACCGAGCCGACGCCGGGCGGTGTTGCCGGCACCACGTCGCTCTGGCACTGCGCAATGGGTCCTGGATTGGCAGGACGTCCTTCGATCGACGCAGCGGATCCGTCTTTGATCATTGGATCCGAAGGGGGACTCGACCGAGGGCGCTCACCATAGCCCACGGAACGTGTTGCCTCGCGAGTAACCCCCGGATGGGCAATCCCCCCTCCCCCGGGGGCCGCCTGCCGTCCGCGCCGTCCCCCGTCCCTACGGCACCACGGCCTGCGCCTCCGCCTGCGCCTCCCCCTGCGCCTCCGCCTCCTTCTGCGGTCCGGCCTCGCGGGACGCCCGGCGGCGCAGCGCGTCCTCGTCGGTGTCCGCGTCGTACGAGACCAGCTTCGGCAGCAGCGCCGCCAGCACGGCCACCGAGACCACGCAGGCCAGGCCGCCGCCCCAGAAGGCCGGCCGGGTGCCGGTCCAGCCGGCCATCGTGCCGGCCCGTACCTGGCCGAGCTGCGGGCCGACGCTGTACGAGAGCACCTCGATCCCGGCGAGCCGCCCCCGCAGCCCCTCGGGGATGGTCTGGTTCCAGATCGTCGCGCGCCCCAGCCCGCTGAGCATGTCGCCGGCGCCCGCCACCGCGAGGCACAACAGGACCAGCCAGACGTCCGGGAACCAGCCCGCGGCCGCGACCGCCAGCCCCCACACCGCGGCCCCGCACACCACCAGCAGCCCGTGCCGCCGTACCCGCGAGGTCCAGCCGCTGGTCATCCCCAGCACCAGGGAGCCCACCGCGCCCGCCGCGTACATCAGGCCGAGGGCCCACTGCGCGTCGAGCTCGTCCGCGAGGAACGGGTAGATCGCGTTCGGGAAGGCGAAGAACATCGCCGCGAGATCGACGGCGTACGTGCCGAGCAGCACCGGACGGCTCCACGCATAGCGCGCGCCCTCGGCGATCCCCCGCAGCGAGGGGCGCTCGGCCCCGCCCGCGGGCGGAGCCGGAGCGAGCCGCAGGCACAGCAGTACGGAGACCAGGAAACCGGCGACGGTGACGGAGTAGGCCGAGGCGTACCCGGCGTACGCGACGACCAGGCCGGCCAGCGCCGGACCGGCGATCGCACCGAACTGGTAGCGCAACCCGTTCAGCGCGGCGGCGGCCGTCAGCTGGTCGTGCGGCACGATCCGCGCCATCAGCGAGTCCAGCGCCGGCCGCTGGAGCCCGGTCAGCGCCGAGACCCCGGCCGCCACCACGTACAGCGGCCACAGCAGCGGGCTCGGCAGCAGCGCGTTCACCAGCAGCACCAGCGCGAGCACCCCGAGCCCCGCCTCGGTCAGCAGGATCAGCCGGCGCCGGTCGACGGCGTCGGCGAGCGCGCCCCCGTACAGCCCGCAGACCACCAGCGGTACCAGCTCCACCGCGCCCATGGCCCCCACGGCCAGCGGCGAGTCGGTCAGGTGTTTGATCTGGAGCGGCAGCGCGATCATCGCCATGAACGAGCCGAAGAACGTGACCGTGCCCTGGTAGAACAGCAGCCGGAAGTCGCGGCTGGAACGCCAGGGTGCGAAGTCGGGCAGCACGGCGGCCCAGCGGGAGGTACTCACGAGGGGTCATCGTCGGCGCTCCCGCCCCCGCCGGGCAACGCAATATCCGCCCCGGACGGGCGAATCCGGGACCGCACGCGTGCCTCCGGGGCCCCGCCGTGGCACCCATGCGACATGCCGCCGGTGTCAGCGTTCCTTCGTACGGCCGCGTCGTACGCCTGGCGCCTGCTGGTCGTCGGCGCCGCCGTCTACGCGGTCTTCGCCGTCCTGGGCCGCTTCCACGAGATCGGCGTGGCGCTCTTCCTCGGCCTCGTCGTCACGGCTCTGCTCGGCGGCCCCACCCGGCGGCTGGCACGCGTCATGCCCCGGTCCCTGGCGGTCGCCGGCTGCCTGCTCGGCAGCGCGGCGCTGCTGCTGGGCGCGCTGGCGCTGGTGGGCGAGGCGGTGGCGGGGGAGAGCACCACGCTCGTACGGGAGTTCCGCGCGGGCCTGGACAGCATCGAACGGTGGCTGGAGCAGCCGCCCTTCCGGCTCAGCCCCGGGGCGCTGTCGGACGTGCAGTCCCGTGTCGGACAGTACCTGTCGAGCCACCGCTCGACGCTGCTCAGTACGGCGCTCAGCGGAGCCGGACACCTGGTGCAGGTGCTCACGGTCCTGGCCCTCGCCGTCTTCTCCTCCGTCTTCTTCCTGCACGGCGGGGACGGCCAGTGGTCGTGGTTCTGCGCGCAGCTCCCCGAGGCGGCCCGCGAGCGGGCGGCGGTCGCCGGGCGCGCCGCCTGGCGCACGTTCACCGGCTACACCCACGGCATCGTGATGGTCGCGGCGACGAACGCCGTCCTCGTCGGGCTCGCCCTGTACTTCCTCGGGGTGCCGCTGGCCGTCCCCCTGGCGCTGCTGGAGTTCCTCGCGGCCTTCGTCCCCCTCATCGGCTCCCCGGTCGCGCTCGCGATCGCCGCGGTCGTCGCCCTCGCCGCGAAGGGACCGCTGACCGCGGGCCTGGTGGTCGCGCTGATCGTCGTCATCGGCCAGATCGAGGGGCACCTGCTGCATCCGCTGGTGATGAGCTGGGCGGTGCGGTTGCACCCGCTGGTGGTGGCGATCTCGGTGGTCGCCGGCGCCATCGCCGCCGGAGTGGTGGGCGCCGTCGTCGCGGTCCCGCTGGTCTCCGTGACCTGGTCGGTGCGCACGGCCCTGCGCGACGCCCGACACGGGGGTCTCGCCCTGACCGGTGCCGCGCGTCGGGCACAATCGCCGGATGAGCGATGAAGACCCGTACCTCTGGCTGGAAGACGTCACCGGCGAGGCCGCCCTCGCCTGGGTCCGCGAGCGCAACGACGAGACGGTGGCCACGCTGACGGGGACCCCCGGGTTCAAGGTACTGGAGAGCGCGATCCTCGAGGTCCTCGACGACGACGGCCGGATCCCCTATGTCGTCCGCCGCGGCGCCCACCTCTACAACTTCTGGCAGGACGCCGACCACGTCCGCGGGCTGTGGCGGCGCACCACGCTGGAGGAGTACGTCAAGGACCGGCCCGTCTGGGAGCCGGTCCTGGACCTGGACGCCCTGGCCGAGGCCGAGGGGGAGAAGTGGGCCTGGGCGGGCAGCAGGGTCCTGGGACCCGACTACCGCCACGCCCTGGTCCTGTTGTCGCGTGACGGGGCGGACGCCTGCGTGGTGCGCGAGTTCGACCTGCGGACACTGGAGTTCGTCGCGGGCGGGTTCGAAGTCGCCGAGGCCAGGACCACGATCGGGTGGATCGACCGCGACCGGGTCTGGATCGGGACGGACTTCGGCCCCGGCTCGATGTCCGCCTCCGGCTACCCGCTCCAGGCGCGCCGCTGGCGGCGCGGCACCCCCCTGGCCGACGCCGAACTCGTCTACGAGGGCCGGCCCGGCGACCTGTCGGTCTCCGGCTGGTACGACGACACCCCGGGCTTCGAACGGGACTTCCTCCACCGGCAGATCGACTTCTGGCACCAGGAACTGTTCCTGCGCCCCCAGGACGGCTCGGCCGCGGAGCCCGAGAAGATCGAGGTACCCGACGACGCGGGCGCGTCCGTCCACCGGGAGTGGCTGATCGTCGCCCCGAAGTCGCCGTGGCTCGGCCACGACGCGGGCACGCTGCTCGCCTTCGACTTCGACGCCTTCCGGGCGGGGGAGCGGCAGGCCACGGTGCTGTTCACCCCCGACGCGCACACCGCGCTCGCCGGGTGGAGCTGGACCCGCAACCACCTCATCCTCACCACCCGCGCCGACGTGTCCTCCCGGATGGAGATCCTGACCCCGGGACCGGGACCCGACGGCTGGCGCCGTGCACCGCTGGCCGGCGTACCCCCGCTGTCCACGGCCTCCGTCACCTGCACCGACCCGGACGTCGGCGACGAGTACTTCCTGAACGTCTCCGGCTACCTCCAGCCGTCCACCCTCTACCGCGGCACGGCGGGCGAGGGCACGAGCGGGAGCGTGAAGCGGGGACCGTCGCTGTTCGACACCACCGGGCTCGCCGTGCGCCAGTACTTCGCCGTCTCCGCGGACGGCACGAGGGTGCCGTACTTCGTCGTCGGCCCCGAGGACCGGCCCGGCCCCGGCCCCACCCTGATGTACGGGTACGGCGGTTTCGAGACCTCCATGGTCCCGCAGTACAGCGCGGTCACCGGGCGGGCCTGGCTGGCGCGCGGCGGAACGTACGTGGTCGCGGGGATCCGGGGCGGGCACGAATACGGACCGGACTGGCACCGGGCCGCGCTCGGGGCGAACCGGGTCAGGGCGTTCGAGGACTTCGCCGCCGTGGCCCGGGACCTCACCGCCCGCGGCATCACCACCCCCGCCCAGCTGGGGATCGAGGGGGGCAGCAACGGCGGCCTCCTCATGGGCGCGATGCTCACGCGCGAGCCGGAGCTCTTCGCAGCCGTCGTCGCGCACGTGCCGCTGATGGACATGCTCCGCTTCCACCGGCTGCTCGCGGGCGCCAGCTGGACCGCCGAGTACGGGGACCCGGAGGACCCCGCGGACCGGCCCCACCTGGAGGAGATCTCCCCCTACCACCGGATCCGGACGCAGGGGCCCGCGTACCCGCCCCTGCTGCTGCTCACCTCGACCCGCGACGACCGCGTCCACCCCGGGCACGCCCGCAAGATGGCCGCCCGGCTGCGCGCGGCCGGGCACCCCGTCCTCTTCCACGAGCACCTGGGCGGCGGCCATTCCGGGGCCACCGACCACGAGCAGACGGCGTTCAACGAGGCACTCGTGCACACCTTCCTGTGGGAACGGCTGACGCCGGGCCGCTGAGACCGGCACGCCGGCCCCGGGTCGCCGGCCCCGGGTCGCTGGACCGGGCTTGCCGGGGCCGGGCCGCCGGGACCAGGCCGCCGGGACCAGGCCGCCGGGACCAGGTCCGGCCGGCCCGTCGGACCGCCCCGGTCACCGTCGCAGCGACGCCGCCACCGGAAGGTGGTCGCTGGCGGTGGCCGGCAGGGTCCAGGCGGCGACCGGGGTGAGGTCGCGGACCAGGATCTGGTCGATGCGGGCGACGGGGAACCGCGCGGGCCAGGTGAAGCCGAAGCCCGCGCCCGCCACCTCCTGGGCCGAGCGGAAGCGGCCCGTCACCGGCGCCAGCGCCCGGTCGCCGGTGGTGCCGTTGAAGTCGCCGAGCAGCAGCACCCGCCCGGCCGGGGCGGAGTCCAGCTCCGCGGCCAGCCGGTCCGCGGCCTCGTTGCGGCGGTCGGTGGTGAAGCCCGAGCCGAGGCGGAGGCGTACGGAGGGCAGATGGGCGACGTAGACGGTCAGCGGGCCCTGGGGGGTGTCGGCGGTGGTCCGCAGGGCACTGCGCCACGGAACGAGCGGCACCGCGGCCGTATCGCGCAGGGGGTGGGTGCTCCACAGGCCGACCGTGCCCGCCACCGCGTGGTACGGGTGGGTCGCGGCGAGCGTCTGCTCGTACGTGCCCAGCGCGGGCGGGGTCAGTTCCTCGAGGGCGATCAGCTGGGCGCCCGAGGCAGCGAGGGCGCGGGCGGTGCCCGCCGGGTCGGGGTTCACGTCGTCCACGTTGTGGGTGACGACGGTGAGATCCGCCGGGCCGCCGGCGGCCCGGTCGAGGAACGTGCCGCCGTGGAGGCCGGCCCAGGTGACGGCGGGGAGCGCGGCGGCGGCCAGCGCCATCCGGGAGCGGCGCAGCAGCGCGGCGGCGAGCAGCGCCACGACCGCCGCGGCGGTCCAGGGCAGGAAGGTCTCGACGAGACTGCCGAGGTGGGGTCCGCTGTCCGGGACCCAGCCGTGCAGCAGCATCAGCAGCGTCACGAGGACGGCGAGGGCGGCGGTCAACCGGCCGCGGCGGCCGCGGCGCCCGCGCGGGAGGTGGGGGACGCGGGGGACGCGGGGGACGCGGGGGAGGACCCGGCGGCGGCGCGGGGCCGTGGGCGTGACTGCTTGCACGTTCATGACCCCGAGGACGACCGCAAGGGGGTTCGAGGTTCTGCCCCGGACTCCGAACCCCGAACCCCGTGCCTTGTGGCCACCGCGTCCGGTCAGAGCACTAGCCGGTCGTCCGCTCCGCTCCCTGGCCCGCGGCGCGCATCCGCCTCACCCGGCGGCGGCGCAACAGGAGGCCGCCGGCTGCGCCGGCCAGTGCCGCTGCCGCCACACCCGCCGTGGTCCACCAGACCGTCCGGTCCCCGGCCGGGGCGGGCGGCGTGGCGGGAGCGGAGGGACTGCCGACGGGGGCGGGTGCGGAAGCCGGTGCCGATGCGGACGCCGGCGCCGATGCGGAGGGAGCTGCCGATGCGGATGCCGGGGGCCTCGGGACCGCCGGTCCGGTGGTGGGCGCCGGGTCCACCACGGGTACGGCGATCTCGAGTTCGCCGTGCCCGAGGTCCGGGAACCCCACGTCGATGGTGACCTTCCAGGCGCCGGGCGGCAGTACCTCGGCGGTGGTCCAGCCCGCGGGGGCGGCGGCGACGTCGCGGATCAGGCGCCAGGGCCCGAGAGTGCGGGTGCCGTCGACGCTGACGGCGTTCACCGTGGCGGCGACGGCCTCCTCGACGGCGTCCCCGTCGTTCTCCCAGGTGACGTCGGCGGTGACGTGGCCGTCCCGCTGTCCGGTCACCGTCACCTTCACGGTGTCTCCGTGGGCGTGGGCGGCGGCGGGGGTCAGGAACAGGAGGCCGAACGCGGCCAGCAGGGCCGGGAAAGCGGTTCGTATGCGCATCGTGGCGGTGCTCCGGGTGGCTGGGGTGAGGGGACCGGCGGACGGCCGCGGTGCGGCCGTCCGCCGGGGAGGGCCGGCCCGGGCGGTCGGTGACCACCCGTCAGCCGGCCGGCGGGGCGGTGGACCGGCGGGTCAGCCGGCCTTCTGCACGGTCCACGCCTGCGTGGCGCGCCCGTCCGCCCGCTGGAGGTCGAGCAGCCAGTTCCCGTAGTAGGGGCGGTTGCTCACGGTCAGCGCGAAGCCGCCGCTGGGGTCCGTGACGGTGACCGCGCCGCCGCGGGAGGTCAGCTTCCAGGCCTGCGCGCCGTTCGCGCCGCAGGGCTGCTGCGCGACCCACATGCCCGCGGCGGGGGTGCCGCCCGGCTGGAGGCACTTGCCGGAGACCGCGGACCGGATGCGGACCTGGCCGCTGCCCGCGTCGTCGAAGTACCACTGCTGCTGGGCGTATCCGTTGGCCCGCGCACCGACGAGCACGGTGCCGTCCGCGCCGCGGCCGCCCCACACCTCGGCGTGCATGCCGGTGCTGCCGTTGCCGAGCAGGTACTTGGTGCCCGGGGTGGTCGCGCCGCCGCCCGCGCCCGTCGTACGGAAGGAGGCGGCCTTGCCCGGGCCGCTGTCCCGGCCGGAGCCGTCGCGGACCGAGACGGTGACCGTGTAGGCGGTGTTGGGCTGGAGGTTGTAGATGCGCAGTGCCTGGGACTGCACCCAGGTCAGGTGCTTGCCGTTCAGCAGGACCTGGTACCAGGCGGCGCCCTCGACCTTGGGCCAGCTCACCACGACGGAATCGGACTGGATCTGGGCGGCCGTCACGGCCGGTCCGCCGGTCGGCTTCTTCGTCGGCGTCGGGGTGGGCTTCTTGGTGGGCGTCGGGTTCGGGTTCGGACCGGGGTCGGTGCCGCCTCCGCCCTTGGTGCGCATCAGGAACTGGTTGTCGGCGATGTTCCAGTGCGTGGCGAGGTAGCTGCCCGCCTTCGGACTGGTGTGGAAGTAGTCGTCGTGGTTGCAGTCCAGGATGTTCTCGGACGCCTGGTTGGTACAGATGTTGCGCATCTGCGGGTAGTACGGCGTGTCCGAGTAGCACATGACGTCGAACTCGTCGGTGCAGTGCGCGCCGCGGCTGGTGTTGGGGGCGCTGTTGTTGACCGCGCCGAGGTTGTGGCCGAGCTCGTGCGCGGCGGTGTGCCCGCCCCAGCAGCCGGAGTCGGTACGCCCGTACGAGGGACCGAAGTTGCTCTGGTTGGCCTGCCCGGGCCGCTCGTCGCCGTTGAAGGTGCCGATGCCGCAGTAGACCTGGCTGTCGGCGAAGATCATGTACTTGCGGTCGCGGCGGTCGAGCCCCTTGGCGGCGAGCGCGGCGTTGGTCGCGCTGAACTCGGCCAGCGCCGAGGCGGGGAGCTCGATGTTGAGCACGGTGGGGGTGCAGTCGGCGGCCGTCACGTAGCGGATGTGCCGGACACCGCCGGTCTCCTGGGCGCTCGCCGCGTAGATGAGGTCGGCGTCGGCCGCCCACTTGCGGAACGAGGCGACGTACTCGGAGTAGCGGTCGCGGCCGGGAGCGTGGACGTAGACCACCTGGACGCGGTTGCCGGTGCTGCCGTCGCCGTCGCACTGGACGGTCTGGCCCGCGGGGCCCGCGGCGACGGCCTGGCCTCCGGCGGGCGAGGCCGCGGGGGCGGGCGTCTTCGAGGAGGCCGAGGCGGCGTCGGCGGCGGCGGGCGCGTCCTGAGGACGCCCGCCGCCTTCCGTGCTCGCCGGGTCATCGGTCGCCGGCCGGGCCGGATCGGCCGCGGGGGCCGAGGCCTTGACGGCCGGTGCGATCTCCTTGGTGATGTCGACGCCCTTGGGCGGGGCGTCGGGGCCGTGCGTGCAGTGGCTGGCGTTCGTGCGGTAGACGCCGACGCACCGGTCGCCCTTCGGGGCGACCTCGAGGCCGTCGTAGATCATGCCGCGCTCGCTCTCGTTGGCGGGCGCGCTCGCGATGGGCTCCGGTTCCTGGTCGCGGGCGGGAGCGGCGGCCGGGGCCGCCGCTTCCGCTCCGGCGGCCTCCACGGGGGCCGCGGCCTGGGCCCCGTCGCCGAGTCCGGAGTAGGCGATACCGGTGGCGATCACCGCCGCCGTGGCCATGGCGGCGGTGAGGAGTATCAACCGCCGCGGTTTGCGGCGGTGTTCGCGCCGTCTGCGCCGTCCTGTCATGGGCACCTCAAATCGAGATCGGAACACTGGGTGCGCGGAAGCCTGCCAGACGAATGCGCCGGAGAATTCGGACAAAGGGGAGGGCGCTTCGAGAAATCGTTCCGTTACCTGTTGATCTGATTTGACGAACCATCAATTCTTAATGAAAACAGGGTAGTTACGCGCGTCGCATGGGATTGGTCCAGGCCTTCAAGGGGGAGTCGTTATCAAATCGAGATATCAACCGGAGTCTTATTGACGGGAATTCAGTCAGGTATTCATCCAATAACTACCTGTCGAATTGCCTCCGTTACGACCCGTGAGGAACCGTCCGCATCCCCCTGCTAGCCACCGACAACGGGACAATCGGTGCCGCGCCGGCCGATAGGGTGCTGCCCCGCTCGACGGAGGCAGACGACGGAGGCAGACGATGGACCCCGATACCGAACCGCTCGCCGCATGGGACACGATCACCGCACTCGCCGCCCGCTTCGACGCCTCCGACGCCGAGCAGGGTCTGCGGCCGGAGGAGAGCCACCTGCTGCAAGTGCTCAAGATCGGGGAGGAGTTCGGCGAGGCGGCCCAAGCCGTGATCGGCGCCAAGGGCACCAATCCCCGCAAGGGCCGCTCCCACAGCTGGGACGACGTCCACGACGAGGTCTGCGACGTCGTCATCACGGGCCTGGTCGCCCTGGCCCGGATGCGCCCCGACGCCGCCTCGTACTTCACCGGACAACTGGCTCTGAAGGCTGCCAAGTTCCTGCCGGCCGCCGTGTCGCCGCCGCCTCAGCGGGGAGAAGGGCCGCTGCCGCAATGACCTCCGGCGCCGAGAACGGCCGCCCGCAGGCCGGTGAAGCCGGTGCGTGCGGGGCCCAGCCGGAGCAGCGACGCGAGGCCGATGGTGCGCTGGTGCGGCCGGTGTTCGTCCAGGAGGCGGGTGGGCAGGACGTAGAACGTCCACTGGGCGAGGTCGAGGGGATCCAGCGTGCCCTTGTCCCCGTGGTGGAGGAGGCAGAAGACGTAGACGTCCGCGCGGCGCAGCCGGGCCGGGTCCACGGCTCCCGTCGTGGCGTCCCAGCCCTCGGCCGCGGCGATGGAGAAGGAGATGGCGGACGGCTTGGCCTGGGCCCATTCCTGGAGGTAGGCGGCCGACTTGACCTCCACGTGCGGGCCGCCTGGCAGCCGGATGTCGACGCTGTCCCAGTCCACCCGCGTGCCGTCGGCCGCGCCCAGCGCCAGCGCGACGATGTACTCGGCGAGGGCGCCGCGCATGGTGTTGCCGACCAGACCCGAGAACGCCCACCTCCAGAAGCCGAGCAGGTGGCCCTGGGCCACCCCGTCCAGGTGCAGCGGTTCCGCACCGGAACGGCGGCGCACCGGGACCGGCCCCAGCACCGGCGGCCCCCGAGCCGCCGGTTCCGGCAGCGGCGGCTCCGGGGCCGGTCCCGGGATCGGTCGCGACATCGGCTCCGTCGTGTCGGTCATGGGCCGCATTCTCCCCCGCCGCCGGGGCCGGCCGGGCCCCGCGCCCCATCGCGGTGCGGGCGCCGCCGGGCCGGAGCGCGGCGGCCCGGAAGGCACCGGAACGGATGCGGTGCCCCTCGGAGCGCTGCGCCGGCAGGTCGTCGTCGCCCGTCCGTCACGTTCCCCGTCTTCCGTCACGTCCGCCGCGGTGCGCGGCGACGGAAGGCGTTCGGCGGGCCGTTGCCGCGACGGGATCGTGATCGTTTGAGTGGCTGGGAGTGGCCGGGCGGTCATCGATCGACACGTGAGGCGAGTGGTCGGCATGCGGATTGCGCGCAGGACGGTTCTGCAGGCGGCTTCGGCCGGCGCCCTCGCTGCGCTGGCGGGCCGCCCCCCGACGGCCGCGGCGGCACAGACCGAGCCCGCATCCGCATCCGCCCCCTCAGCCGCCCCCTCATCCGCGCCCCCGGCCGGGGACCCGGTCCGGCTGCGCTTCACCAGCACCACGAACGGAGCCGCCACCGCCACCGGGGACCGGGTCATCGCGGAGGTCCAGAACGTCCTCTGGTCCCTTCCCGCGGACGGATCGCCCGCGACCGCGCTCACCCCGCCCGACCTGGAGCCCGGCCGCCCCGTCTTCTCCCCGGACGGCCGCCAGGTGGCGATGTGCGCCTACCGGGGCGGCTCCTTCCACATCTGGGTGATGCGCGCCGACGGATCGGGCCTGCGCCCGCTCACCGAGGGACCGTTCGACCACCGTGCGCCCGCCTGGTCGCCCGACGGCCGCACCCTCGCGTTCTGCTCCGAGCGCGGTGGCGATCCGGTGGCGGGCAGCCCGTACCGGATCTGGACGGTCGCGGTCGCGGACGGCCGCCTGCGCCGCCTGACGGGCCTGCCGGGGCAGCCGGACCGAAACGGCTCCGGCCCCGAACGGGGCGGACCCGGCCCACGGGGCGAGGAGCCCGTCGCGTGGGAGGATTTCGACCCGGTCTGGTCGGCGGACGGCTCCCGCGTGCTGTTCGTCCGCGGCACCCTCACCGGCGACACCCTGACCGCGCGGACCCTCGCCTCCGTCGCCGCCGACGGCCAGGGCCCCGTACGGATCGAACACACCGTCACCGACGGCAGCCTGCGCACCCCGGCGCTCTCCCCGGCCGGGCGCACCGCCTGGCTGTCCGCCGCCCCCGGCCCCCGCAAGGCCGAGCTGCTCAGCCTGTACGTCGACGGCCGCAGGGTCGGACTCGACGGGGACCTCGCGCCCGCGCCCCCGCGCTGGATCGGCGACGACCGCCTGCTGATCACCCTCAACGGCGGCTTCCGGGTGATCGAACCCGACGGGGACACCACCGGCCGCGCGATCCCCCTCGACGCCACGCTCGAAGTGCCCCGCCCCCGGCGCCGGTTCAAGGAGTACGTCCTCGAGGCCGAGCGGAGCCGCCCGGTGCGCGGCATCCACCTGCCGTGCCTGTCGCCCGACGGCCGCAGCGTGGCCTTCGCCGCGCTGAACGCCCTGTGGGTCGCGCCCGTCACCGGGGGCGCACCGCGCAAGGTCGTCCAGGCACCCGCCACCGCGTACGTCCAGGGGCCGGTGTGGACCCGCGACGGCCGGGCCCTGGTCTACATCGACGACCGCGACGGGCTGAACACCGTACGCCGCAGGGAACTCGACGGGGGCCGCGAGAGCGTCCTCGCCGGCGGCGGCCGCGTCTACGGGGCCCTCTCGCCCGACGGCACGCGGCTCGCCGCCCTGGACCTCGCCGGACGGCTCCTCGTCCGCGATCTCGCGACCGGCTCCGAGACCCCGCTGGTCGCCGCCCTCGGCGGCGGTGGCCTGCCCGGCCCGCCCAGCTGGTCGCCCGACGGACGGTACGTCGCCCTGTGCGACCGCAACCGTCTCAGCCGCCGCTTCCGCGAGGGCTACAACCTCATCCGGATCGTCGACACCACCACCGGTTCCGCCCGCCTGCACGCGCTCGCCCCGCACGCCTCGCTCTCGGACCGCTACGCCTCCGGCCCCGTCTGGTCGCCCGACGGCAGGTTCCTGGCCTGCGTCGGGGAGTCGGCCCTGTGGCTGCTGCCCGTCGCCCCCGACGGCACCCCCACCGGACCCGCCCGCCTCCTGGCCGACGAGCCCGCCGACCACCCCTCGTGGTCCGCCGACTCCCGCACCCTCCTCTACCAGTCGTGCGCCCGGCTGCGCCTGCTGACCCTGGACGGCGCGGGCGCACCCGCCGCGGCCCCCCGGACCGTGCCGCTCGCGCTGAGCCACCGCCGCCCCGCCCCCGTCGACACCGTCGTGCACGCCGGACTGCTGTGGGACGCCACCGGCTCACCGCCCCGCGCCGACGCCGACGTCCTCATCAGCGGCGGCCGGATCACCGCCGTCGAGCCCCACCGGCCCGGCCGCCGCGCGGCGCGCCTGGTCGACCACTCCGCCGGTACCGTCCTGCCCGGCCTGTGGGACTCCCACGTCCACCCCTATCCGTACACCTACGGGGCGCGCCAGGGTGCGCTGCACCTCGCCTACGGGGTCACCACCGCCGTCTCCCTCGGCGGCTCCGCCTACGAACAGGCCCGGCTGCGCGAGGACATCCGGGCGGGCCTGCTCGCCTCGCCCCGGCTGCTGGCCGGCGGCGAGCTCCTCGACGGCTCCCGGGTCGCCTACAGCATGGGGCGCGCCCACCGCACCCGGGAGGGCTTCGCCCGCTCGCTGGCCCGGGCCGAGGCGCTGGACTGGGACTTCGTCAAAACCTATGTCCGCGCCCCCTACGCGCTCATGGAGGAAGCCGCGCGGTTCGCCCACGAGCGGCTGGGCGTACCCGCCGGCTCCCACCTGTGCGCCCCCGGCGTCCAGGCCGGCCAGGACCTGACCACGCACCTGGTGGCGACCGAGCGCGCCGAGTACGGCCACGGCGCCACCCCGATGGGCCACACCTACCAGGACACCCTGGAGGTCTACACGCGGGGCGGCTTCGACCTCATCGCCACGCCGTTCACGGCCCTGCCGCTGATCGGCGCCGATCCGGCGCTCGCCGAGGACGCCCGGGTCACCGCCCTGATGCCGCCCTGGGACGTGGAGGCCGTCCGGGCCGCCGCCGCCCAGCCGCCCACCGCGGAGCAGAGCGAGGCCCTGGAACGGGAAGTGGCCACCTACCGGCGGCTCCTGACGGGCGGCGGCCGCCTGGCGCTCGGCACCGACGCGCCGCTCACCCCGGTCGGCCTCCACCTGCACCTGGCCCTGCGCGCCCTGCACCGGTACGGCCTGTCCCCGGCGGAGGCGCTGACCACCGTCACCCGTACGCCGGCCCGCGTCTTCGGAGTGGCCGACCGCCTCGGCACGGTCGAAGCGGGCAGGATCGCCGACCTCACCCTTGTGGACGGCGACCCCTTCACCGACTTCGCCGACCTGATCCGGGTGCGGGGGACCGTGCGCGCCGGGACCCTCGGCGAACGCACCCCCCTGGAACGGGCCTTCACCCACCCGGCTGCCCCCGCCCCGGCCGCCGGGGACTGGCGCACCGTCCTGCACCAGATGCTCCGCGACGGGTGCTGCACGGGCGGGGCCCCCTAGCCGAGCTAGCCGACCGGCAGGAGCTCGGGGCGTTTGGCGGTGCGGCCGTCGCCGGAGGAGCGGCCGCGCAGGCGGCGGCCGATCCAGGGGCCGAGGAAGCCGGCCGCCCAGCGCAGTTCGGCTCCGGCGGCCTGCAGCCGGCCGGGAGCCGCCCGCGGCGGCAGGGGCAGGGTCCAGGAGCCGTCGCTGCCGGGGAGGCGGACGGCCTCGGCGAGGGCAGCGGCGATCCGGGCGTGGCCGAGGGGGCTGACGTGGAGGCGGTCCGCGGCCCACAGCCGGGGGTCGGTGGCGACGGGTTGCGCGGCGATCTCGGCGACCGTGACCCCGTGCCGGGCGGCCGCGGCGCGGACGCGGTCGTTGAGGTGGGCGACGCGGGGCGCGAGCGGCCGGGCCAGCGGCGCGATCTCCCCCAGGTCGGGGACCGTCACGGTCACCACGTGCGCCCCGGCCGCCGTGAACGCGGCGAACATCTCCTCCAGGTGGCCGGCCACCACCGCGGCGTCGAACCGGGGGCGGAGCAGGTCGTTGACCCCGGCGACGACGGTGACGAGGTCGGGGCGCAGGGCCAGGGCGGGGCCCAGCTGTTCGGCGCGCACCTGGCCGGCCAGCCGCCCGCGTACGGCCAGATTGGCGTAGTGCAGGCCGGGGTGGGCGGCCGCGAGGTGTTCGGCGAACCGGTCGGCGAAGCCCCGCAGGCCGACGGTGTCGTCGCCGTCGCCTATGCCCTCGGTCTGGCTGTCGCCCAAGGCGACGTAGCGCAGGTACGTATCGTGCGTCATGAGTGGTCGGTCCTTCCCCCGGTGAGTCGTGCCTTCAGGACGGCCGCGGTGCGCAGGCACCAGTCGCGGTGGCCCTGTTCGAAGGCCAGACCGCGCAGGCACGTCAGGTATCCGCCGATCCGCCGGCCGCGCAGGAGGAACTCCTCCTCGTCCGCCTCGCCGCGCATCTGCCGCAGCAGGCCTTCGAGCAGCTCGATCTTGGTCTCGGCGGCGGCTGCCCGTGCCTCGAGCTGTTCGATCACCGGCAGGGTGCCGACGCGGTCGGCGTTCTGGACCTTGACGAGCAGGTCGTCGCGGATGACCGAGGGCTTCGCCTCGGCCGCCGCGAACTCCTCCAGCGCGGCGCGGCCGGCCTCGGTGACGTGGAACAGGCGCTTGTTGGGCCGGGTCTCCTGGACCACCGTCCGGCCCGCCACCAGGCCTTCCTTCTCCAGCTTGGCCAGTTCGGCGTACAGCTGCTGGGGGAGGGCGTGCCAGAAGTTCGCGACGCTGATGTCGAACACCTTGGCCAGCTGGTATCCGCTGTACTCGCCGTCCAACAGCGCCGCCAGCACGGCATGTCGCAAGGCCATCGCCGCAGCCCCTTCCCTCGTCCCGTCCGTCCGGTGCATGATACTCAAGAAAATGAGTAGTCATATTGTTGAGTATCAGGAGGGGTCATGGAGACTGCCGAACGCTTCCGCGCCGCTGTGGAGAAGCGCGATCTCACCGCACTGGACGACCTGTTCGCCGAGGACATCCGGCTCCACAGCCCGGTGAAGTTCACCCCGTTCGAGGGCAAGCCGATGGTGCTGGGGCTCTTCGGCGTCCTGCTGCGCGTGTTCGAGGACCTCCGCTACGTCGGGTACCTCGAAGGCGCGGCCGAGGCCGGCGCCGACGGCGAGGAGGCCCCCTCGGCGATCCTGCCCTTCCGGGCCGTCGTCAACGGCAAGCAGATCCACGGGATCGACCTGCTCCAGCTCGACGGTGCGGGCCGCGTCAAGGAGTTCACCGTGATGGTCCGGCCCCTGTCCGCCGTACAGGCCCTCGGCCAGGCGGTCCTGGCCGGCCTGGTGGCCGACGGCCTCGTCCCGGACCCGGCCGCCGCCGGACAGCTCCGCCCCTAGGGGGTGTCTGACGGAGGTCCGCGGCGTCGCGGTGCCCGGCACGCACTCTCGCCGCACCGGCCGAAAGCCCAAGTACGTCCAGTACGGG
>NZ_JBEZLA010000098.1:0-17208 GCF_040651925.1 Streptomyces sp. NPDC048349
CCACCCCCCCAACCCCTCCGCCCGCCCCCCCCCCCCCTCACCCCCCGCCGCCCCGCCCCCCCGCGCGGGCCCCCCCCGCGCCCCGCCCGGGGCGGGGCCCCTTCACGTCGGATTCAGACCACCTGGTGGAGCCAGCGGACGGGCGCGCCCTCGCCCGCGTAGCGGAAGGGCTCCAGTTCGTCGTCCCAGGGTTTGCCGAGCAGCTTGGCGATCTCCGCCTCCAGGTCCGTCTCGCCGCGGCCGGACCGGGCCAGGGCCGCGCGCAGCCGGTCCTCGGGGATCAGGATGTCGCCGTGCATGCCGGTGACGGCGTGGAAGATGCCGAGGTCGGGGGTGGAGCTGTAGCGCTCGCCCTCGGCGGTCGGACAGGGTTCCGCGGTCACCTCGAAGCGCAGCAGGTGCCAGCCGCGCAGCGCGGAGGCGAGCTTCGAGGCGGTCCCCGCCTCGGCCTGCCAGGAGAACTCGGCTCTCCAGGTGCCCGGGGAGGCGGGCTGCCTGATCCAGTCGAGGTTCACCCGCACCCCGAGCACGCCCGCAACAGCCCATTCCACGTGCGGGCAGAGCGCGCGCGGTGCGGAATGCACGTACAGAACTCCACGTGTCGTCACCGGGACCTCCAGTGTGGGACGAGGTCGGGAATAAACTCCAGAAAACGGACAGTATGTGACGTGATGTAATGTAACGGAAATTATTTGACATTGCGCTACGGGACCTGCGGCCGAAACGCCACGGGAAAAAGCTACCGTGCGTCAGGGGTCATGGTGTGACGTACGGTCGCTCCGAGGGCGGCAAACACAGAGCTTTCACTCAGCAGGACCCCCCGGACGAGGCGGGGCGTCAAGGAGGGGACCATCCGATGCGCACCACCGCTCCGCGCCGCCGCGCGCACCGGACCCTCGCGGGCGCGGGAGCGGCGGCCGTCCTGCTGGCCGGGGCGCTGACGGGGTGCGGGCCGGGCGGTTCGGGCGACGAGGGCGAGCGCGGCTCGCAGGCCGCGCCCCGCTGGAACACGGCGCCGGCCTCGATCGCGGCCGTCGGCGACTCCATCACCCGTGGTTTCGACGCCTGTTCGGTCCTGGCCGACTGCCCCGAGGTCTCCTGGGCCACCGGGAGCGATCCGGCGGTCCGCTCCCTGGCGGCGCGGCTGCTCGGGGACGCCGAGGCACCGGCCCGCAGCTGGAACCTCGCGGTGACCGGCTCGCGGATGGCGGACCTGCCGGGGCAGCTGGCCCAGGCGGCCGCACACAAGCCCGACCTGGTCACGGTCATGGTGGGCTCGAACGACGCCTGCCGGCCGACGGCTTCGTCGATGACCCCGGTGGCGGAGTTCCGGTCCGGGTTCGAGGCCGCCCTCGCGGGCCTGCGGGCCTCGTCCCCGGCCACCCAGGTGTACGTCTCCAGCGTCCCGGACCTCCAGCGGTTGTGGGAGCAGGGCAAGGACGACCCCATGGTGCGCAGGGTCTGGAGCCTCGGCATCTGCCAGTCGATGCTCGCCGAGCCGCTGGCCGCGGGCCCGGGGGCGAAGACCCGGCGCGAGCAGGTGCGGGCGCGGGTGGTCGAGTACAACGAAGTGCTCCGCGAGGTGTGCGCGAAGGACGCGCTGTGCCGCTACGACGGCGGGGCGGTCTTCCAGTACCCCTTCTCGACGGACCAGTTGAGCCGCTGGGACTGGTTCCATCCGGGCAAGGACGGACAGGCGCGGCTGGCGGAACTGGCGCACCGACAGGTGACGGCGGCGCAGCCGCCACGTTGACGCGGCGGACCGGAGGCGGGTGTCAGGGCCCGCCTCCGGTCCGGTTCCAGGGGACGCGGCAGGGGTTATTTCCGGCCATTTCGTCCTTGCGGCGTGTCGTGACCCTGCGTCACGCCAGGTGGAGCGTGGCCGTCAGCCGTGTGTCGCCGTGCGCGTGGCTCGCGCGGACCTCGTAGCTGCCGCCGATCCGCCGCCAGCCGCCGGCCTCCTCGTCCCAGATCCGGAAGGCCCGGGCGGGCAGGGCGATCTCGGCCTCCACGCTCTCGCCGGGGCCCGCCTCGACGCCCGCGAAGGCGGCCAGCCAGCTGGCCGGGCGCTCCACGGCCGCGATCGGCGCGCTGTCGCAGTCCGGGGCCGCGGGGGCCAGGTAGACCTGCACGACCTCGCGGCCGGGCCGGGTGCCGGTGTTGGTGACGCGGACCCGGGCCGTGGTGGCGGTGACCTCGAGGGACTCGTACGCCCAGTCGGTGTAGCCCAGGCCGTGCCCGAAGGGGTAGGCGGGCACGACGCCGTGCTTCTCGTACGCCCGGTAGCCGATGAAGAGCCCCTCGCGGTACTCCAGGCGCCCCTCGGTGGGCACGACCTCGGTGACGGGCGCGTCGGCGAACCGCGCGGGCCAGGTGGTGGGCAGCCGCCCGCCCGGCTCCGCCTCCCCGAGGAGTACGTCGGCCAGCGCGGCCCCGCCCTCCTGCCCGGGGAACCAGGTCAGCAGCACGGCGGCGACCTCCTCGCGCCACGGCAGCTCGACCGGGGAGCCGGCGTTGACGACGACCACGGTGTTCGGGTTGGCGGCGGCGACGGCGCGCACCAGGTCGTCCTGACGGCCCGGCAGCGCGAGGTCCTTGCGGTCGAAGCCCTCGGACTCCACCCGGTCGGTGGTGGCGACCACCACGACGGCGGTGTCGGCGGCGCGGGCGGCCTCCACGGCCTCGGCGATGAGTTCCTCGGCGTCGCGCCGCGGCCCGAGGTGCAGGAGCGAGAACATGATCGCCTTGAGCGGCATCGCGCTCATGTCGGGGACCTGGAAGGTCAGCGAGACCTCGACGGGCTCGCCCTCGGCGAGGTCGATCCGGGCGCGTTCGCTGGGTGCGCCGAAGAAGGCCTCGAAGGGGTCGGCCTCGTCGCCCATCTCCTGGACGCCCTCCCAGAGGGTCCGTCCCGCGACGGCGAGGGTGAAGGCGCCCAGCCCCCGGGTCCCGAAGGTGTGCTCGCCGCTGTCGCGCGGCACGAAGGTGCCGGTGACCTCGATGGTCGCCATGGTCTCGTACGTGGCGCCCGCCGGCAGGTCGTCGCCGATCCACTGGATCTGGCCGGTCGGCAGGCTGCCCTCGCCGAGGACGGCGCCGGAGGCGTCGCGGCAGACGGCCCGCAGCTCGAAGCCCTTGTCGGCGGGCGCGGGTTCCTCGGAGGGGTCGGCGCCGACGCAGTAGGTCAGCGCGCCGTCCGGGAGGGCGGCGCCGAGGCCGTCGAGCGGGGAGACGATCCGCGCGGGGAACACGGCGGCCGAGCCGCCGCCGAGGACGCGGGCATCGCGGGCGGCGGCGCCGATGAGGGCGACGGTCCGGCCGGAGGCGGCGTCCAGGGGCAGGGCGCCGTTCTCGTTGCGCACGAGGACGAAGCCGCGGACGGCGAGCTCGCGGGCCAGCGCCTCGCCGTCCACCGGGGCGGGGGGCTCGGGGACGGCCGCGGGGGCGCCCTCCAGGATGCCGACGCGGGCGGCGAGGCGCAGCACGTTGCGCACGGCCTCGTCCACGGCGGACTCGGGCACCTCGCCGGCGCGGACGGCCTCGGCGAGGGCGGGCCCGTAGACGCTCTGCGGGCCGGGCATGGCCACGTCCAGGCCGCCCTCGATGTCCCCGGTGGTGGAGCGGGCGGCCATCCAGTCGGAAACGCATGTGCCGTCGAAGCCCCACTCGCCGCGCAGGACCTCGTTGACCAGGTACCGGTGCTCGGTCATCGTCGTGCCGTTGACCTGGTTGTAGGCGGTCATGATGCCCCAGGGGTGGGCGTTTTCGACGATGGCCTCGAAGGGGGCCAGGTACAGCTCGCGCAGCGGGCGCGGGGCTATGACGCTGTCGACGGTGAAACGCTCGGTCTCGGCGTCGTTGCCGACGAAGTGCTTGACGGTGGTGCCGACCCCGCCGTCCTGGACGCCGTTCACGTACCCGGCTCCGACGACGCCAGTGAGGTACGGGTCCTCGGAGTAGCACTCGAAGTGGCGGCCGCCGAGCGGGGAGCGGTGCAGGTTGACGGTGGGGGCGAGGAGGACGTGGACGCCCTTGCGGCGGGCCTCCTGGGCGAGGAGCCGGCCGGCGCGGCGGGCCAGGGAAGGATCCCAGGCGGCGGCGAGCGCGGTCGGGGAGGGCAATGCGACGGACGGGTCGTCGGCGGTCCACCGCACGCCGCGCACCCCGATGGGGCCGTCGGACATGACCAGGGACTTCAGCCCGATCTCGGGCACGGCGGGCAGGGACCACATGTCCTGGCCGGCCAGCAGTCGGGCCTTGGTGTCGAGGTCCAGCTTGCCGAGCGCCTCTTCTACGACGCTGGTGCGGACCTGATCGGCATCGGTCACGGCCGTGCCTCCTCATTCGAGTGCGGTGCGGTGCGGTGCCCCCATCGTGGACCTGTTGCCTGTAGAGCGGTAGGTCTCGTAATGTTTTCGTGACATTCGAATGTCGTACGGTGCGTACGGTGCTGCCGACAGACGTGGACGAAGAGGGGTGCCGGGCGATGGTCAGGGCGAGGAGCGAGGAGCGGCGCGAGGACATCGTCCGCGCGGCGGTCGAGGTGATCGCGGAGCGCGGCTACAGGGGCGCGTCGCTGGGCGCGGTCGCCGAGCGCGTCGGCCTGACCCAGCAGGGGCTGCTGCACTACTTCCCGACCAAGGAGGCCCTGCTCGTCGCGGTGCTCGAGGAACGCGACCGCTGGGACACGGGCGGCGGCTCGCGCGCCTCGGCGGGCACCTGGCGCCTGGACCTGCTGGCCTCCCTGGTGGAGTACAACGCCATGCGCCCGGGCATCGTGCAGACCTTCTCGGCGCTGCTGGGCGAGAGCGTCACCGACGGGCACCCGGCCCGGGAGTTCTTCACCGAGCGCTACGCGCAGGTGCGCGGCGAGATGGCGGCGGTCCTGCGCGCCGAGTTCGGCGAGCGCCTCCCCTCGGGCCTCACCCCGGAACAGGCCGCCCCGCTCCTGACGGCGGTCATGGACGGCCTCCAGTACCAGTGGCTCCTCGCCCCCGAATCGGTGGACATGCCCGCGGCGTTCCGCTCCTTCCTGACCCTGCTGGGGGCCCCGCGGAGCGTCGACGACAAGCACTAGGCTGGGCCCGGTGAAGATCGCCACAGCACAGCTGACCTGCATACCCGCCGATGTCCGGGCGAACGCCGCGCAGGCGGCCGCCCTCGCCGTCCGGGCCCGCGAACAGGGCGCGGCGCTGGTGGTGTTCCCCGAGCTCGCGCTCACCGGGTACGAGCTGGACGCGCTGGCCGCCGACCCCGGACTGTGGACGGCCGAGGACGATCCCCGGCTCGATCCGCTGCGCTCCGCCGGCATCGCCACCGCCGTCAACGTCGCGATCCCGGCCGGCGGGGGGCGGCCCGCCATCGCGACCCTGGTCCACGACGGGGACGGCGCGCACCTCACCACGTACGTGAAGCAGCACCTCTACGGGCACGAGCAGGACGTCTTCCGGCCCGGGGACCGCGACGGGCGGTTCGAACTCGGCGGGATCCGCTTCTCCTTGGGCATCTGCTACGACAACCACTTCCCCGAGCTGTCCGGCCGGGGCGCGGCCGACGGCTGCCGGGTGCACCTCGCCGCGTCCCTGTACGGGACGGGCGGGGGCGTCCACGAGCGCGCGAGCGTCCATCCGGGGATCGCGAAGGAGCACGGCCTGTACGTCGTCCTCGCCAACCACGTCGGCCGGTCGGGCCCGTGGACCGGCTGCGGCGGCGCGGCCGTGTGGGCCCCGGACGGCAGCCTGCTGGCGGAGGCGGACGACCGGACGCCGTCGGTGGTGTGCGCCGAGGTCGGCGCCACCACCTGACGGGCGGATCAGGCGGGTTCGGGTACCCGCGCGTAGCGGCCGGGGCTCGGGGTCTCCAGGTCCGGCGGCTGCGGCGCCACGGGCTCGCGGTCCGGCAGCAGGGCCGCCACGACGATGGCGAAGGCCGCCAGGGTGTACACGCCGGTCCACAGGACCCAGCCGCCGGGCGGGGCCCAGTGCGCGTGGGTCGCCACCCACGAGCCGCTGGTGCCGACCGTGAAGCGGCGCAGCGTCCAGTAGAAGGACGCCGCGTTGGCCAGCGCGAGGCCGGCGACGGCGAAGCCGACCAGCCGCCGCCACCGGAAGCCCCGTTCGGGGGCGCGCGTGGCACAGATCAGGACGGCCATCAGCGGCAGGCCGACGGCGAAGGGCAGCAGGTAGCGGCCCTGCCACACCATCCCGATCCGCTCCGCCTCCGAGGCCTGGGCGGCCACCGGGACCAGCACGATGGCCGCCAGCATGCCGAAGACCGCCACCACCTCGCGGGTGCGGCCGTAGACCAGCGCCAGTGCGGCGAGCGTCCCGAGCACGGCCATCCACACCACGTACATCAAGGCCGGGGCCGGGGTGTCGAGCCAGCCGAAGAACCCGAGCATCTGCCGGACGTACACCTCGGTGTTGCCCAGGGTGCGCTTGGCCGCCACGCCCGCGGTCAGCGAGTCGGGGATGCTTATCTTCGAGTTGTCCGGGTGCCGGGCCGCCCAGAACAGCGCCCCGGCCGTCGCCAGGCCCAACAAGGCCGTCCACATCCACAGGGCCTTGCGGCGCAGCACCGATCCCAGCACGCCGCGCCGCTGCGTCAGCAGCAGGCAGAAGAACACGGCCCCGGCGAACCAGATCAGTCCCAGCGGCCGGATGTTGATCAGTACCAGTCCGCCGATGCCCAGCCGGGCGAGCCGGCGGTTCAGCAGCCGCGGATCGGGCGACAGCACGATCGCCAGCAGGGCCGTCCACACCAGGATCCCGGCGGCGATCTCACCGCCGCTGGGGTTGACCATGCCCGCCATGTACAGCGTCATCGGCGTGGCCGCGGCGAGGACGCCGAGCATCGCCAGCGAGCGCCTGCGCCATTCGGCGGCCGTGACCACGGCGCTGGCCAGCAGGGCCGAGCACAGCAGCGCCGAGACGAAGCGCATGAGGTACAGGCCCTTGGGGCCGTCGACCAGCAGGCTGGGCCAGCCGGTCGCCAGGTAGTAGGCCGGGTGGTAGCGGCCGGCCGCCGTGGTGGCCTGCACGATCTTCTCGGAGCTGCCGAGCGAGGGCGCGCAGGACGCGGGCCTCGACTGGTGCCAGGAGTAGCACTCGTGCATCGTGGGCAGGTTGCGGTACCACTCCGGGAGCTGCACCCCGGCCTCGGCGAACTGTCCCTCGATGCCCGCGACCGTGTGCGGGACCATGACCTGGGTCCCGCCGATCTGGCCCCTGGCGACGGCGGCGGCACGGATGAAGTGCGCGTGCTCGTCGGGGGAGCTGCCGAGGGGGCTGGCCGCGGACCAGGAGCCCGCGAGCGCGAAGAACAGCGCGAACGCGATCAGCCAGAGCCGCTTGGGTGTTCTGGCCGACCAGTCGGCCAGCCGCGTCAGTGCGGAGATCATCGGTTCCCTCGAGTCATCGGATGAAGCTCAGCCAGCTCTGGTCGCCGTCCTTGGAGCACACCCCGCCGGGGGCGTACTTCGGGCAGCTCCCGTCCTTCTCCGTGATGGTGTGCGACACCCACGGCAGGATCCGGTAGGTGTTCTCCTTGGCCGGCATGTAGCGGTCGGACATCGAGGAGGACACGGTGCCGAGGAGCAGCAGCAGGGCGCACAGGGTTCCGATCACCGCGCCCTCGCGGGCCGGGAAACCGGTGCCCGCCGTACCGCCCGCGGAGCCGGGAGACCCGGCCGCGGCCTGCGCCTGCGGCCCGGTCTCGTTCCCGGTCCCGGCCCTGCGCGCGGCCATCCGCTGCGAGACCAGGTGGGCGACGAGCGCGCACAGCACCAGCCCGCAGTAGAGCAGCTGGTTGTTGGTGCGGGTGTAGAGCTGGACGGTCTGCGTCTCGTACATGTGCGAGGCGATGTACATGCGCATCACCCACGCGCTGATGAACATGGCGGCGATGGTGACCACCATCGGCCTGCGGATGCCCATCCAGATCGCGGCGCCGAGGCAGACGAAGGTGACCAACGCGAACAGCCCGACCCCGCCGTACTCGCCGGGCGGCGGCCATTCGCCCACCTTGCCCGGCATGTCGGTGCGCCACATGAGGTAGTACGCCGGGTCGGTGAAGTTGTCGAACCGGAAGTTGTAGTCCTTGGTGGTCTGGCCCTCGGTCAGCATGACCATCAGGTAGCGCCCGGCCACGACGAGGAAGGCCGCCAGGGTGGTGCCGAGGAAGGCCGCGCCCTTGAGCCGGCCGAGCCGGCCGGCCCGCCACGGGAAGTACAGCAGTGCGGCGAAGAACACGCCCGCCGCGCTCCACAGGAACCAGCCCGAGTACGTGAGGAAGAGCAGGCCGAGCAGCGCACCGAATCCGGCGCCCTTGACCAGGAGCGGCCGCCATCCCTGCGCGGCGCTGCGGCCGAGCGAGACCACCAGCGCCACCAGGACGGGCACGAGGAGCACGAGGACGGTCTGGCTGTACGGCTTGTACGCGTCGATCAGCGCGAAGGCCGGGGCCACGCCGAAGGCGAGCGCCCGGACCGGGCTGAGCAGCATGCGCCAGGCGAGGTAGACCAGCGGTCCGAAGGCGGCGGCCCCCAGGATCTGCAGGTCCTTGAAGGCGTAGGCGGTGTTGCCGCCGCGGAACCATTCGGCGTAGTAGCCGAGCGTGTAGAGGGGGGCCGGCGGGTAGACCGGGGAGCCGGAGGGGCGGCCGTTGGCCACCGCGTGGGCCCACTCGACGATGCGGCCGCTGTCGCCGTTGAGGCCGAACATCGGCCAGGGCGTGCCGTGGAGGGCGAGGACCGCCCCGGCGGCGACGAAGCCGCTGGCCAGACCGGCGAGGGCGGCGGAGGCGATCCGTGCGGCCAGGTCGAAGTGCCGCCCGCCCCGCAGCCGCAGGGCCAGCGCCACCGCGGCGATGAACAGCAGGCCGACGAGCGCGAACCGCAGCTGGATCGCGGCGAGGCCGCTGACCTGGGCTATCCGGTCCAAGGGGTCGAGCTTGAAGCCGCGGGCCAGCAGCGGGAGCACCAGCGCCGCGGCGAAGGCCACGACGGCTTCGGCGAGCAGGAGCGTGCCGCGGGAGCGGACCCCGCGCCGGACGGCCGGTATCGGGCGGGCGGACGCGGCCGGTCCGCCCGGGGGCAGCACGGTCGCCGTGCCCTCGGTACTGACTGTCACTGCTCTGTGTCCCTACTGCTGGTCGGTCCTCGGCCCGGCGGCCTGTCGTGCTCGGCAAGCCGCTGCCCGGGGCCGGACCCCGCGGCCGAAGCCATGGGCCGGGCGGACTCGAGGGCAGTGGGAGACAGCCTTGGCACTTGCTGCCATGCATACTACGGGCCCGGTAGGGGTAAAGGAGGGCCCGGAACCGGGGACCCGGGCCTACGCGGAATCCGCGAGCAGGTGCTTGGCACCCCACTGCCCCAGGGATTCCAGGGCCCCGTTCAGCTCCTGGCCCAGCGGGGTCAGGGAGTACTCGACCCTCGGCGGCACCTCGTCGAAGACGCGGCGGTGCACGATGCCGTCCGTCTCCAGCTCGCGCAGCTGCGCGGTGAGCACCTTCTCCGAAACGCCCGGCACGAGGCGGCGCAGCTCGCCGAAGCGGCGCGGGCACTGCTCCAGCTCCCACAGGAGCGAGACCTTCCACTTGCCGTCGATCACGGACATCGCCGCGGCGATCCCGCAGTGATCCGCACCGGGCCTCCGTGCCACCGCCATCGCGCACCCCTCCCACCTGCTCGCTCACCCCGGGGTAACCACCCACTCCAAGGTGCGTACTTGAGCGCCTCACGTCCTGCCAACAGGCTAAACGCCATGACCGACACCACACGTGGCAACGCACTCTCCCTGCTCGGCCTCGGCGACATGGGCACCGCCCTGGCCCGCACCTGGCTCGCCGCCGGGCACCGGCTCACCGTCTGGAACCGCACCGCCGCCAAGGCCGGGTCACTGGCCGACCAGGGCGCCGCGGTCGCCGCGACCCCCGCCGAGGCGGTGGCCGCGAGCGGGCTCGTCGTCGTCTGCCTGCTGGACGACCCCAGCGTCGGCTCCGCTCTGGACGGCATCGACCTGACCGGCAAGGACCTGGTCAACCTCACCACCGGCACCCCGGCCGAGGGCCGCGCGCGGGCCGCCTGGGCCCAGGAGCGCGGGGCCCGGTTCGTCGACGGCGGCATCATGGCCACCCCGACGATGATCGGGGCCCCCCAGGCCGGCGGGTACGTCTTCTACAGCGGCTCGCGCGCCCTGTTCGACACGCACCGGGCGGTCCTGGAGGTCCCGGCCGGCGCCCGCTTCGTCGGGGAGGACCCCGGCCACGCCGCGCTGCACGACGTGGCGCTGCTCAGTGCGATGTACGGCATGTTCGCCGGCATCTCGCACGCCTACGCGCTGATCGACGGCGAGGACGTCTCCCCGAAGGACCTGGCGCCGCTGCTGTCCGAGTGGCTCGGCGCGATGGGCTTCTTCGTGGGCAACGCCGCCGAGCGGCTCGCCTCGGGGGACTTCACCACCGGGGTGGTGTCCAACCTGGCCATGCAGGTCGCGAGCAGCGGCACCCTGCTGCGCACTGCCGCGGAGCAGGGGGTCAGCGCCGAGCTGATCTCCCCCTACCTGGAGCTCATGCGCCGCCGGCTGGACGCGGATCCGGCCGCGCACGGGGCCGAGGACACGGCCGGAGCGATCACCCTGCTCGGGCGCCGCTGATCACGCGCATCCGGTGGTCACGCGTACGGGGGCGGCGGCGGACCGAAGCCTCCGGCCGTGACCTCGGGCCCGGCTGCGGGCCCCGCCCCGGGCCCGGCCCCGCCGTCGGTCTGCGCACCGGGAGCCTGGTCGGCGCCCGTCAGGTCCCGCGCCATCAGCGTGGCGCCGGCCACCGCGCCCGGCATCAGGAACACGGCGACCAGCGGGATCAGGAAGGCCAGCACCAGCGGCACTCCGAAACCGAGCACCAGCATCCGCCGCGACCGCAGCAGCGCCAGCCGCTCGGGCAGGTCCACCTTCCGGCGCTGGAGGGCGACCGCGGTGAGCTCGTGGGTCAGGAAGTATCCGGAGACGCAGAAACCGAGCACCGGGACCACGGTCTGCCCGATGAGCGGGAGGAAGCCGAGGGCGAAGAGCAGGATCCCGTACAGGAGCACGCGGCCGAGCACCTTCACGCTGTCCCGGGCCGAGACCAACAGCTCCAGCCACAGCGGAAGCCCGGACTCGGGGACCTCGCCGCCCTCGCTGCGGTCGACCTGCTCCGAGAGGGACTCGTAGAAGGGCTGGCCGATCAGCAGGGTCACGGCCGTGAAGGTGATCACCGAGAGGAAGAGCCCGAGGCAGAAGACCAGCGCCGTCAGGAAGCCCCGGAAGAGCCCGGGCCAGGGCGCGGACCAGCCGTCGGCGAAGGGGGTGGCCCAGGCGGCGAGGTCGTCGGCGCCGTAGCCGAGCCCGACCAGCGCGCCGGCGTACAGGGCCAGGGACACCAGCCCGGGCAGCAGCCCGAAGCCCAGCCACCGTCCGTGCCGCAGCACCCACCGCTGTCCGGCCAGCAGATACCCGAATCCCCCCGCAAGATCACGCATGGCGCCAGTTTACGACGCAGGCCGCACCCCGGAGCGGGGTGCGGCCTGCGTAGAGCGGTGCCGGATCAGACGGCGAGCTCGACCGTGATGTTGCCGCGGGTGGCCTTGGAGTACGGGCAGACCTCGTGGGCCTTCTCGATGAGCTCCTTGGCGGTGGCGGCGTCCACGTTCGGGATCACGGCGGAGATCTTGACGATCAGGCCGAAGCCCTCGTCGTTCTTGCCGATGCCGACCTCGGCGGTGACGGTGGAGCCGGAGATGTCGGCGTTCACGTTCTTCGCGACGACACCCAGGGCGCCCTGGAAGCAGGCGCTGTAGCCGGCGGCGAACAGCTGCTCCGGGTTGGTGCCGGCGCCGCTGCCGCCGAGCTCCTTCGGCGGGTTCACGACGACGTCGAGCGAGCCGTCGTGGGTGGCGACGCGGCCGTCACGGCCGTTCTCGGCGGTGGCGACAGCGGTGTACGCGACATCGGACTGCTGGATGGACATGTAAGAAGATCCTCCTGGTAATCGTCGCGACTCGCGCCCACGGTCACAACGGTGTGCAGAGAGCCTAACCGGTGAAAGAAACGATCATCTTTCCGGTGTTCTCGCCGCGCAGCATCCCGAGGAAGGCGGACGTCGCGTTCTCGACGCCCTCCACGACCGTCTCGTCGTACCGGAGCTCACCGGAACGCAGCCATCCGGCGACGTCCTGGACGAACTGCTGCTGGAGGCCGGCGTGGTCGTTGACGAGGATGCCCTGCAGGCGCAGCCGCTTGCCGATCACCTGCATCAGGTTGCGCGGGCCGGGGGCGGCCTCGGTGTCGTTGTAGCCGGCTATCGCGCCGCACAGGGTGGCCCGGCCGTTCACGTTCATGGAGGAGATCGCGGCCTCCAGGTGGTCCCCGCCGACGTTGTCGAAGTAGACGTCGACGCCGTCGGGGGCGGACGCGGGGAGCTGCTCGGCGACGGGGGCGTTCTTGTAGTTGAAGGCGGCGTCGAAGCCGTACTTCTCCGTGAGGAGCGTCACCTTCTCGTCCGAGCCGGCGGAGCCGATCACCCGGGAGGCGCCCTTGATCTTGGCGAACTGGCCGACCAGGCTGCCGACCGCCCCGGCCGCGCCGGAGACGAAGACGGAGTCGCCCTCCTTGAAGGAGGCGACCTCGAAGAGGCCGGCGTAGGCGGTCAGGCCCGGCATGCCGAGCACGCCGAGGTAGGCGGAGAGCGGGGCGAGCGAGGCGTCCACCTTGGTGGCGAACTTCGCGTCGAGCTCCGCGTACTCGCGCCAGCCCAGGTGGTGCAGGACGTGGTCGCCCACGGCGAAGCCCTCGGCGGCGGAGGCGACGACCTCGCCGACCGCACCGCCCTGCATCGGCTCGTCGAGCTGGAAGGGCGGGATGTAGGACTTCACGTCGTTCATCCGGCCCCGCATGTACGGGTCCACCGACATGTGGAGGTTCCGCACGAGGATCCGCCCGGCGGCGGGCTCGGACGACACGGGCACCTCGCGCAGGGCGAAGTCCTCGGCGACGGGCCAGCCCTGCGGGCGACGGACGAGGTGCCACTCGCGGCTCACGGCGGGAATCTCAGACATGCGGCGCTCCTGGTAAGAACGGATTGCTTCACTAGGTGAAACAACCATGCGCCTGGATATTTCATGTTGTCAAGTAAGTGGGTACTCTGGATCCATGCCCAGTCGTCGCACAGACCCAGTGACCGTCGAGGTCGTCGAGCTCATCGGCGACGTCGTGGCCCGCTACCACATGGAGTACGAGCACGCGGCCGCCAGCCACCAGCTGACGGGCGCGCAGGCCAAGGTGCTCAACATGCTCACCCTGGAGCCGATGCCGATGCGCCGCATCGCGCAGAAGCTGCGCTGCGAGCCCTCGAACGTGACCGGCATCGTGGACCGGCTGGAGACCCGCGGCCTGGTCGAGCGCCGCCCGGACCCCGCCGACCGGCGGATCAAGCTGGCGGCCCCCACCGAGGAGGGCGTGCAGACCGCGGACCGGCTGCGCGAGTCGCTGGACTTCGCGCGCGAACCGCTGGCCGGTCTGTCGGCGGAGGAGCGGACGGCCCTGCGCGACCTGCTCAGGCGAATGCTGGGCTGAGCTCGCGGCTCAGAACCAGCCGCAGAACAACCAGCAGTCGTCGTCGGCCGGCGGCGGCTTCGGCGGAGGCGAGGTCGGCACCCCTGACGGCGTCGTCGTCGCGGCGCCGGTCGGCGTCGGCTTTACGGAGCCGCTCGGCTTTACGGAGCCCCCCGGGCCGGGGGTCGCGGACGCCGGCCCCGAGGTCGCCGGCGCGGGGGCGGACGAGGCCGGTCCCGGCTGCGCGGCGCCGTCCGTGCCCTCCGCCGCCGGGCCGCCGGACTTCGAAGCGGCCCCGGTGGCCTTCGCCGCCCCGGAGGCCTTGCCGGAGGCCACGGCCGCGGGGGCGCGCGGGGTCGAGGCGTCCGGCAGCGGCGCGGGCTGCTGGGGGCCGTCGTCGGTCAGCACCACCGTGGCGGCCCGGTCGCTGCGCTGCCCGTCGGTGGCCATCCTCGCCACCGCCAGCGTGCAGGCGGTGGCGAGCAGCAGCCCGAGCCCCATGGTCAGCACGGTCCGGCGGCGCCTGCGGTGGGTGGCGCGGCGGCGCGCCCCGGGCCGCCGCTCGTTCGGCGCGGACAGCACGACGAGCGAGTCCGCGTACACATCGGCCAGGGTGGACTGCGGCGCGGGCCCGGCCACCGCGGCAGCAGGCGCCGCGGGCGCGACGGGCGGCGCGGGCAACAGGTATTCGGCCGGGGTTCCGCACCCGGCGCACGCCAGTGCGCCGTTGAGGTGCCTCCGACAAGCGGGGCAGTAGTCCATAGGGCCCGCAGGCTACGTGGTCCGCGGCAACATCCGGATCCCGGGAACGTGAGAATCCTGTGTGGAATCGTGGAGTCCTGTGACAGCGAACCCCTCTGTGAGCCCCCGGGGGCCCTTCGGGCCGGCCGCCTTCCAACTGGTGCTGCTGCGCCGCATGGCGGACTTCCAGCCGGACCTCGCCGACGAGGCCCGCCGGCGGCTCGGCGCCTCGCTCGCGGAGCAGCGGGAGGCGAACAAGCGCTGGCAGGCCATGGTCCGCTCGCCGCGGTCCCGCGGGGCGCTGGCCCGCTACCGCTCGGTGCTCGGCCCGCCGGAGTCCGCCGAGCCCCGCAGGATCGGGGACCTGGAGTGCGAGGCGCTCCTGTGGGCGGTGCCGCTCTGGCCGGACCTGCGCTTCGAGGTGCTGGCCGCGCCGGACGGGGCGGTGTGGAACGAGTGGCTGGTACGGGCCCCCGGCGCGGCGGGACCCGTACTGGAGTCGGCGGACGACCTGCGGCCCTGGTCGGCGACGGTGGACGAGGTGGCGCGGTCCTTCGCGCCGGTACGGCCGATGGAGGGCACCGCGCCGACCCGCTGGCGCCTCGCGTTCACCGACCGGGGCAGGCCCTGCGTGGCGGAGTTCACGTACGGCCTGCTCCAGCGGGTCGCCGTCGACGAGGCCTGAGACGGTTCAGGAGGCGAGGAAGGCCCGGACGCCCGCCGAGGTCCCGTCGTCCCCCAGCAGGTCGTTGTGGCCCAGGCAGCCGACCGGCGTGTTGGCCGCCCCGGCCAGCGGGACGCTGTCGTCCGGATTGACGACCTCGTCGCAGTTCGACCAGAAGGTGGCGTACCTGACCGCGCCCGGCGTCTCGTCCCCGCCGTTCAGGTTCCTGACCACGTAGGAGCCGGGGGTCATGTCCCTGCACGCCTGGTCCCACAGGGCGCAGGCCCAGGCGGTGGAGGTGCCGCGGTTGGGCCCGGCCAGGGAGACCCACCGGTCCACGGTCGCCGCGCCGCCGCCGAACTTCACGTACCAGCGGCTCACCAGCGAGCCGAAGGAGTGCGCGACGACGTCGACCTTGGTGGCGCCGGTCCGGCGGCGGACCTCCTCGACGTACGCGCCGAGCCGCCCGGAGAGGACCTCGTTGACCGACTGGTGGGTGTCGTACCCCCAGGAGAAGAGCTCCGAGTCGGCGTACCCCGCGGCCCGCAGGTCCTCGCGCAGGCTCCCCCAGACGCCCGGATCGGCGTTGTAGCCGTGCACGAGGACCACCGGATTGCGCGGTGACGCCTGGTCAGGGGCAGGGCCCGTCCCCCGGTCGGCGGCATGGGCGGACAGGGGCGCCAGTAGCGCCAGGCAGAGTGTCAGGAGTGCCAGCAATCTCTGGCGGGCCGTCAGCATCGGGTCCCCTTTACCTTGTTACGGGCCAGTAGCGCGTGCGGTGCGCGCATGCTGCTGCCTGTCGGTACAGAAATCCACCCCCATGCAGGCGCGGAACGACCGCGCGGCACCCCCGGCCGGAGCAGCTCAACAGGCGGTAAGTCCGTAAAGCCCGAGATGATATGAAAAGCGACCGGCACCCCGCCGGTCCTCTTGCGTCAGCGCTCTCGGGAGGATCTGCCGTGACCGTCAGTCTTGAGCAGTTGCGCCGCTGCCACGTCGCCGTCGACCTGGGGGCGGCCCGGACCCGCGTATACGTCAAGGGCGCCGGCCTCGTCGTCGACGAGCCCAGCGCCGCCGCGGTGAACACCCGGACCGGCGCACTCATCGCCGTCGGGACGTTCGCCGAGCGGATGACCGGCCGCACGCCCGACTACATCCGGGTCGTGCGCCCGGTCTCCGGCGGCACCGTCGTCGACATCGAGATGGCCCAGCGGATGCTGCGCCACCTGCTCGGCGAGAAGCTGCGGCGCGCCCTGCGCCGCAAGCCCCGGCTGCGAGCCGCCGCCTGCACCCCGCACGACGCCGACCCGCTGGCCCAGCGAGCGGCCGTGGAGACGCTCGTCGGGCTGGGCGCGCGCCGCGTCGAACTGGTCGACACCCTGATCGCGGCGGCCGTCGGCTGTGGACTGCCCGTGGAACAGCCGACCGCGACGATGATCATGGTGTGCGGGGCGGCGGCGACCCAGGTGGCCGTCCTGTCCCTCGGCTCGATCGTCACCGCCGAGCGGATCCCCGTCGGCGGCGAGGCCATCGACCACGCGGTGGTCCAGCACCTGCGCCACGCGCACGAGCTGATGCTGCCCAGCCAGGCGGTCCGGCCGCTCCAGCTGGCCCTGCACGGCAACGGGATCACCGCCGGGGGACCCGCCTCCACCCTCATCCACGGCCGCGACGTGGCCACCGGACTCGCCCGTTCCGTCCAGGTGGACACCGCGGCGGTGCGGGACGCCATCCACACCCCGCTGACCGCCGTCCTCGACGGCATCGGCAAGGTCCTGCGGGACTGCCCGCCGGACCTGGTCGCGGACCTGACGGACAAGGGGATCATGATGGTGGGCGGCAGCGCCCTGCTGCCCGGCCTCGACCAGATGCTCCGCGACGCCACCGGGATGCCCGTCGCCATCGCCGAACGGCCGGACGTGTGCGCCGTACTGGGTCTCGGCGCCATGCTGGAAGGGAAGATCGCCCCCATGGTCCTCAACCCGCTGGCCGAATGACGGATCCCGAGCCGCAGCGGGCGAGCCTCCCCGTCCTGCTGGAGGCGGTGCTCAGCGTCGGCTCCGAGCTGGAGCTGCACGCGACCCTCCAGCACATCGTGGAATCGGCGGCCGAGCTCTGCGCGGCGCGCTACGGAGCGGGGGGGGGGGAGGGGCCCCCCCCCCCCCCCCCCGTGGGGCCGCCCCCCCCCCCCCGGGCCCCCCGCGCGGGGGCGGG
>NZ_JBEZLA010000099.1:0-16302 GCF_040651925.1 Streptomyces sp. NPDC048349
GGTGGGTGGGGTAGGCGTGGGCCTTGTCGGCGCGGCCTCCCTGGTCGCGGTGTACCTGGGCCTGGCGCCACGCCCGGAAGTGAGCCGGCCGTGGGCGCCGTTCAGTCCCGGGGCAGCAGGGGGCCGAGCGGACCGAGGTCGAGGTTGAGGTCTTCCAGGGCGTAGCCGTGCTCGGCGCACAGGTCGGCGAGGCTGTCGTGGAGGGCCAGGAGCGTCGCGCCCAGTTCCTCTTCCTGTTCGTCGGTGAGGTCCCCGGCGTCGACGCGGCGCAGGGCCTGGCGTTCGATGAGTTGACGGAGCAGCTCGACGACGGTGAGGACGAGTTTGAGGAGGTCTTCACCGACGGTGTCGGGGTCGGTGTGGAGGCGGCGGGCCGGGCGGGGCGGCCGGTCGTGGGCGTCGGGGGGCGCCTGGATGAGGCGGAAGGCGTGGGACAGGCTGTCACCGACGTCCGCAAGGGCGCCGGGGCGGGCGGGCTGGTCCTGTTCAGAGCTCACCGCGGCCGCCGTCCTGCGCCCGGGTGAAGCCCGGCTCGGGGCCGACCGCCTCGGAGCTGACGGAGACGATCAGGGCGCGCAGCGAGATGCGGACGAGGTCGATGTCGGCGATGGACAGGACGATGTCGCCGGTGAGGACGACTCCGCCGCTGAGGAGCCGGTCGAGGAGGTCGACGAGGGCGACCTGACGGCCGGGCAAGGGCTCGCCGGACTGCGTGAGGGTCATGGGGGCGGCCCGTCGGCGTCGGCCGGACCCGGCGGGTCGGCCGGTGGCATGGCGAAGGAGTAGGGGGCCCAGGGGCCGGTGACCTCGATGCGCACGTCGGGGAAGGCGCGCGCCGCGTCGGCGATCGCGGCCCGGAACCGGTCCGCCTGGTCGTCGGGGATCAGGTAGGCGTCGTTGAGGACGTTCTCCTGCGAGCCGGTGAGGGTGCCGCTCTGGGGCGCGTGGCGTACCCGTAGGGTCGTGTGGCGGGCCGCGATGCCTTCGATGGCCTCGGCGGCCTGCCGGGCCTGCTGGTGGACGGCTTCGCGGGCATGGTGCTGGGCCCTGCGGGCCCGCAGGTAGGCCTTGCCCGGGCTGGTGGGAGCCGCGGGCGTGCTGGGGGCCTCGGCGGCGGGCGGCTGCGGGCCGGCTGCGGCGGGGTCGAGGTAGATCTTGACGCCGTATTCGGTGTGCGCGTGGAGCAGGTCCAGTCGCTGGGCGAAGGTGTCGTGCCGGTCGGTGAGGGCCTGGCGGGCCCGCTGGTCGTCCTGGTAGACGGTGGCCATGCGCAGCGGCAGCACGGTTGCGTGGGCGGCCACGGCCTGGACGACGTCGTGGTGGGTGCGGGCGACGTCCTCGAGCCAGTTCAGGTCTTCGAAGTGGTCCTTGAGGGCGGTTTCGTTGAAGTCGCCGACGGGGACGTCGCTGGCGACGAAGGCGAGCTCGACGGGACCGCTGCCGGGAGCGGCGCCGGGCGTGGAACCGGGCGTGGCGACGGGGGCGGAGATCAGGAGTCGCGCGGGCGCCATGCCGATGCCGCGGAGGCCGGCCAGGGCTTCGTGCAGGCGGTCCGTGGGCCGGGTGACGGCGTAGACGTAGGTGAGGGTGCCGGGGGTGTTCACGGTGCGCTCCCCCGCCGCCGGCCGCCCGGCCGCCCGCCCGCCTCCTCGTCCGGGGCGGCTTCGGTCTCGGGCTCGGCGGGCCCGAGCCGGCCGCGGAGGTCTTCGAGTTCGGCGCGCAGGCGGCGGTTCTCCTGTTCCAGAGGGCTGCCGGTGTGCCGGCTGGACAGGGAGGGGTCGTGCTCCCACCAGTCGATGCCCATCTCCTTGGCCTTGTCCACGGAGGCCACCAGGATGCGGAGTTTGATGGTCAACAGCTCGATGTCGAGGAGGTTGATGCGGATGTCGCCGGCGATGACGATCCCCTTGTCCAGGACGCGCTCGAGGATGTCGGCGAGGCTGGAGGTGGACGTTTGCCCGTACGGCATCGGCGCACGGGAAGCGAAGGATCCCGGGCGGCCCGGCAGGGATTCGGTCACGGTGGTCCCTCTCCACGTCAGGGCAGCTGTTGCCGGAATGCCGCGATCTCGGCCAGCCGGTCGATCAGCTCGTCCTCCCGGCTGTCGAAGGTCTCCTCGTCGATCTCCCCGCGCAGCAGCTGCTGCTCCAGCTCGGCGAGGCGGCGCCAGACCGGGGCGGGGTCGTAGTACTCCTCTTCGGCCTTGTCGACGATGCGCTGTGCGACCCAGGTGACGGCGCGGACCGGCGCGACGGGAAGCGTCAGCAGGGAGCTCAGCAGTCCCATGGTCTCCTCCTCCCTCACGTGTGGTGGTCGGCGTCGCTCGGTTACCCGACGAAGCTGTAGGGCGGCAGGGGTCCGGAGAACCGCAGGTCGACGCCGTCGCCGATCTCGCGGGCCAGGTTGGCCTGCGCGGTGCGCAGGCTGTCCTCGTGCTCCTCGGGGACGAGGAGGGAGAGGTTGAGGAAGTCGGCCCCCGAGGGCGGGTGGCTGAGGTGGTCGCGGGAGAAGGGCACGAGCGCCTCGGTCAGGCCGGCCGCCAGGGTCTCCTGCCGGGTCTGCACCTCGCGGGCGACCAGTTCGCCCAGGGCGAGCGAGAGGTTGGGGTCGCGGTCCCCGCCCCGGATCCGGTCGTTGAGGTCCCGGGCCTCGGGCACGTCGTCGAGGATCTGCTGCAGCAGCGGTGCCTCGTCGGCCTGCGACACCCTCACGTGGTACTCGGCGCAGCCTTCCAGGCGCTCGAGCGCGCCGAGGTAGGCGTCGGCGTTGGCCTGGAGAACCTGGCGGACCGCGCCGTCGTCGGGGGCCATGTAACCGAACTGCAGGGGCAGGATCACCCCGTCGGCCATCAGGCGCTCCTGGACCTCCTGGTGGGCGGTGAGGTCGCGGCGCTTGGGCCGGATCTCCTCGGTGACGTCGCTGACCACCGCGCACAGCGGCCCTTCCGTGACCGCGCGCAGCGGGGTGGGATCGCCGCCGACGCCGCCGATGCCGTCCAGGCGCAGAGGGTGGTCCTTGCCCGTGATCGAGTACACGTAGAGCGGCATCGGTTACTCCTTCTCCCGCCGTACGGGGCGTCGGGCGGGACGCCGCCTGGGCGCCTCTTCCTCTTCCGCTTCTTCTTCCCTGCCCTTGGAGGACTTGCCGGTGATGGAATCGGTGACGGCCTCGACGGCTCCGCTCAGTGCTCCTTTCGTCTTTCCCCGGGCTCCGCCTTCGAGCATGTTGCCCATGACGTCGGGAAGCTGTGCGGGGGCCTTGCGGCCCGCTTCGAGGTCGAGCCGGTTGCACGCCTCTGCGAAGCGGAGGTAGGTGTCGACACTGGCCACGACGATCCTCGCGTCAATCTTGATGAGTTCGATGCCCACCAGGGAAACGCGGACGAAGACGTCGATGACCAGACCGCGATCAAGGATGAGCTCCAGGACGTCGTAAAGGCTGCTCGTGCCGCCTCCTTGCCCTCGCGCGACGGGGCTGCCGCCCTGCGGCACCATGGTCATGGCGCCTCCTTCCGCCGGCAGGCCTGACTCAGGTCGACCGGTCGATCATGCCGCGGCTGTAGCGGCGGGTGCGTTCGTAGGAGATCAGGTCGCCCTCCTCGTCCAGCGCGACCCGGTAGCTCCCCATCACGCTGGTCGTATCCGGAATGCGCTCCAGCTCCACCACCTCCACCTGCGCCTCCCATCCGTCCTCGGTCGGCTTGAGCGAGGAGACGGACTCGGGGCGCCGGCCCAGGAGTTCGGAGAGCTGCTCGGCCGCAGCACGCATGGCCGCCGCGGCACCGGACGCACCGGAACGCCGCCGGGGCGCAGCCCGCCGGCCCGGTTGTCTGTCCTGCTGTCCGCCCTCTCCGGCAGCGCGCGAAGAGGCCCGCCGGGGGCGCACAGGTTCCGCTGCGGCCATATAGCCCTCCCTTGGGAAGACGGCCTCACAGAAACTAGAATGTCACCAAATATGCACATAAGTCTTGCATCGGGGCAGAGGCTTTTCGAAAAGGTCGCCCGGCAGGACTGCGTCGGCCGGCCGTGCATGCGCCGCACCTGCTGTCTGCGGGCGGCCCGGAGGAGTTCGTACCTGCCCTGGTAGGGGATGATCATGGAGGACACGACCAAGATCGCGCTCGCAGCCGCTGTGGCTGGGGGCTACGTATTGGGCCGAGCCAAGAAGGGGCGTCTGGCGTTCACCATGGCGACCTACCTCGCCGGCCGCCGCTTCGGTCTCGAGCCCGGACAGCTGCTCAAGGAAGGCGCCTCCCGGCTCAAGGAGATGCCGCAGTTCGCCGACCTCGGGGAACAGCTGCGCGGGGAGGCCCTCGACGCAGGTCGGCAGGCGCTGACCGCCGCGGCCAACCGCAAGCTCGCCGACCTCGCCGGATCCCTCCGCGAGCGCACCCTCGAGCTCTCCCGCACCGGCGCCGGCCGCGGCCGGGAGGAGGACGAGGAGGAGCCTTACGAGGACGAAGAGGCAGAGGACTACGCCGAAGAGGACGAGGACGAAGAGGGGTACGCCGAACCCGAGGGCCAGGCGGACGAGGAAGACGAGGAAGAGGAAGAGGAAGAGGAAGGCGCGGAGGAGCCGGAGGAGCTGGCCGAAGAGGAGCCCGAGGAAGAAGAGGAAGAGGAACCCGAGGAGGAGGAACCCGAGGAGGAGGAAGGGGAGGAAGAAGAGGAGGAAGAGGAAGAAGAGCCTCCTCCGCCACCGCGCCGGACTCGCACCACGGCCCGTGCCCGGCCCGGCAGGAGCGCCGCCCCCACCCGCCCGTCCCGGCAGCGTCCCGCCGCGGCCAAGAAGGCCGCACCCGCCAGGAAGACGACCTCTGCGAGGAAGACCGCTCCCGCCGCGAGGGCCAAGAAGGCCGCGCCCGCGAAGAAGGCGGCCCCCGCGAAGAAGGCACCGGCGAAGAAGGCCGCGCCCGCCAAGAAGGCGGCCGCACCCGCCAGGACGACGGCGAAGAAGACCGCCGGCGCCAAGCCCGCGTCGAAGGCCGCGCCCGCCCGCAAGAGCGCCGCCTCCAGAGGCACGCCGTCCAAGTCCGCCGCGAAGAAGACCAGTACGGCGCCGCGCAAGAGGGCCACCGGTCAGGGCCCGTCCCGCGGGAGCGCAGCCAAGAAGACCACCGCAAAGAAGACCACCGGCCGCAGCCCGGCACGCAAGACGGCCGCCAAGAAGACCGCGGCCCGCAAGCCGTCCACGCGGAGGTAGGTCATGGCAACCTCACACCGCTCCACCTCTCAGGAGTCCGAGTCCCCGTCCGGAATGGACCAACTGTGGAAGGAGCTGTCCGGATACCTCGCCGCCCAGGCCGACAACCTGGCCGACAAGGCCACCGACAAGCTCTCCGACCTCACCGACCAGCTCCACGACGTCGCCGACGGCAGCGGCGCGCTCACCGACATCGGCGGCCGCCTCCTGAAGGGGGATTCGCCCCTGAAGGCCATCGCCGGCCAGAAACTCGGAAGCATCAAGGACAAGGTGTCCGACACCATCTCCCAGACGTTCGGCAAAGGAGGCGGCCGCAAGAGCAGCGGCGGCAAGGTCGTCAACATCGTCGAAGCGATCGACGTCGGCCTGCCGCTGCGCACGGTCTACGACCACTGGACGCAGTACGAGGACTTCAGCGGCTTCGCCAAGGGCGTCCGCGACGTTTCGAGGGACGACGACACCAGCAGCGACTGGAAGGTCAAGGTCGGTCCCTCCACCCGCAGTTGGAAGGCGACGGTCCAGGAGCAGGTTCCCGACGACCGCATCGTGTGGACCTCTCAAGGAGCCAAGGCCACCACCCGTGGCTGCGTCAGCTTCCACGAACTCGCCCCGTCGCTGACCCGCATCGTGATCGTCGTCGAGTACCACCCCTCCGGACTGTTCGAGAAGACCGGCAACCTGTGGCGCGCCCAGGGCCGCCGCCTGCGCCTGGACCTCAAGAACTTCCTGCGCTACACCATGCTCACCACCGACGAGCCGGAAGGCTGGCGCGGGGAGATCCGGGACGGGGAAGTCGTACAGACCCACGAAGAAGCCCTGGAGGAAGAAGAGCAGGGCGAGGACGAGGGCGCATACGAGGACGAGGACAGCAGGCCCGAAGACGACGAGGAGGAGTACGAGGACGAAGAGGAGTACGAGGACGAGGACGTGCCCCAGGGCGAGGAAGAGGAGGGCGAAGAGGAGGACGCCGAGTACGCGGACGAAGCCGACGAAGAGCCGGAGGAAGGGGAAGAGGAGGAGTACGAGACCTCGCCGCCTCGCCGGCGTCGGCGCGCGTCGTGAGGGGCCGCCACGTCCACAGCCGCCGTGCGGTAGCGGCCACAAGAAGCCGCCGAGCGGTATCGGCCACAAGTGAGGGCCGGCGGAGTTCCGTCGGCCCTCACCCCCGGTCACCTCGCGAAGCGGTTCACCTCGTCAGTGCTTGAGCGTGTCCTTGGCCTTCTGAGCGGTCTGCTTGGCGTCACCAAGCGCCTGCTCGGCCCGCCCCTTGGCCTCGAGGGATTCGTTTCCGACTGCCTTGCCCGTCGTTTCCTTCGCCTTGCCCTTGGTCGACTTCGCCATGTTCTTGGCCTTCTTGCCTGCACCCATCCGTCTCACCTCCGCGGCGCTCGGCACCGGCAATGCCGCCTGCTCGTCACCTACCCTGCACCAAAACTCATACGCATTACGGCACGAACAATCCGAAAAGGTGCGTCTCCCCCTCGCTCAGCGCCGGGAGGCTCCTGAGGTCGGTGTCGACCGCGTCCGCAACGCCGTGGCCGGCGCCGACGGCGTCGGCCATCAGGGCCCCTGGCGGTCGACGGAAACCGCGTCCCGGGACGGGCGGGATCCTAGGATGGGGCCTGGCGGTGGCTGGTGCAGGCCTGGGAAGCGTAGGGGAGGAAACGGTTGAATCGGTTCGCCCGGCTCGCCACGCGCCTTCTGGCGGTCCCGCTGGGGCTCGTATGGCTGGAACCCGCCGGAGAGGCCGCAGGGGCGAGCCCCGAGTGCTGGCCGACGCAAGGGAGACCCGCGGCTGCGGTGCTGGAGTGCTGCCGGCGCGTCGCGGAGACCGGTCGGCCCCGGTTCCTGCCGCGGGGCGGGGAGGCCGGGGACGGCACTGCGGCGTTCGCCTTCGCCGGCGTCCCCCTCGTCGGGAACGCCGGCGAGCTCTTGGGCGTCCTCGCGGTCACGGACCCCGGGCCCCGCACGTGGAGCGCGGACGACGTACGCGACCTGTCGGACCTCGCCGCCGCGTGCAGTGCGCAGATGCGGTTGCGGGCGCGCTCGGAGAGCGGGCGCCAGGCGCGCGAAGCGGCCGAGGAAGCGGCGCAGGCAGCCGAAGGGGAGGCGACCCGGGCCCACGAGCTGCTCAACCGGTCAGAGCTGCTCCTGCGGGCCTCCGAGGACCTCGCCGACACCAGCAGCCTGGACGACGTCCGCCAGCGGGTCGGAGACCTGGTCAGCGGGGACCTCAAGCCCGCCGCCATCGACTTGGTCCTGGTGCGGCAGGGGAGGCTCCACCCCGTCATGAGTCCCGTCGCCGGGGAGGCGCCGCCCGGGAGGGTGCCCGGGACCGTCGACGTGGATTCGGACTGGCCGGTCGCGCGGGCGGTGCGCGACAACCGGATGATCGTGGTCGGCGGGAGGCGGGGAGCCGGCGCCCCGTCCGCTCCGCCGGCCACCCCGGCGTTCGACGCCTTGGACCTCGGCACCGCCGCCTGCCTGCCGCTGCGCGGAACGCACGGCACCCTGGGGGCGCTCGCCTTGGGGTGGGACGCCCCCTACGAGATCGGTGTGGACGAGCGGGCGGTGCTGACGACGCTGGCCGGCTACACCGCCCAGGCGGTCGAACGCGCCCTCCATCTCGACGAACGCGTCACCGTTGCCCGCCAGCTCCAGCGGGCGATGCTCACCGACCTCCCCGAGGTGCCCGGCCTGGACATGGCCGCCCTCTACCGGCCGGCCGCGCAGGAGGACATGGTCGGCGGGGACTGGTACGACGCTTACTCCCTGCCAGGGGTACCGGGCGGGGCCGCCACGGGGGCGCTGGCCCTCACCGTCGGCGACATCACCGGACACGACATGCGGGCCGCCGCCCTCATGGGCCAGGTACGCAGCATGCTGCGCCAAGCCGATCACGACCATCCCGGTGAGGGGCCCGAGCAAGCACTCGGCGCACTCGAGCGGGCGTGCCGGCGCCTGGACCTGCCCGCCAGCGGCACCGCCGTCCACGCCCACCTCAGGCCGACGGGCGACGGCCACTGGCACCTGAAGTGGAGCAACGCCGGGCACCCCGCCCCCCTGCTGGTCACTCCGGACGGCGCCGTGGAGAGCCTCCCGCAGCACGACCTGCTGCTGCACCCGGCCCTGGCGCCGGGGCCCCGCACGTGCGGCAGCCGCGCCCTGCCACCGGGCAGCACCCTGTTGCTGTACACCGACGGGCTGGTCGAGGAGCCCGGCGAGGACATCGAGGAGAACGTCGAGCGGCTCGCCGACCTGCTCGCCACGACTCCGCCGGACGTTGCGCTGCACGCGTTGCTGCGGTCCCTCTTGGACGCCGTCGCGCCGCGTGAGGCCAAGGACGACACCGTCCTGTTCGCGGTGCGCGTCCGCGGCCCCTCACCCTGAGGCTCGGCGCCGCCCGGCAGATGGTGGCGCGGGCGCGGCAGGCCGGTCGGCTCAGTCGGTCGGGGCGGAGCCCGTGAGCAGGCCGATCAGCTCCGGGAGCCCGCCGTTCGCCGCGGCGCGGCGCTGGCGGTCCGCGGGGGTGCCCTCCTGGAGCAGTCGGTGCGTGAGGGCGTTCACCTCCCGCAGGTCGCCCGCGTCCTCCAGGGCGGGTGTGATGTGGCGTACGAGGTCGCACAGGACGTCGCCGCTGCTGCGCGGGCGGCCTTCGGGGTCCAGGAGCGTGCCGTTCAGGCCGTGCCGGGCGGCGTGCCAGTTCCCCGCCTGCACCAGCTCCGGCGCAGATGCGGTGGCGGGCGGCAGGCCCGCCTTCTCCTCGGCGATCGCCGTGGCGACCAGTGCGCGGACGACACCGGCGAGCAGGACCGCGTCATCGGCCCGCAGCTGCACGTCCAGGCAGCGCACCTCGACGGTCGGGTAGCGGTCGGACAGCCTGGCCTGCCAGTACACCTGCCCTCGGTCCGCGATCACCCCGGAGGCGACGAGCGCGTCCAGGCGCCGTTCGTAGTCGGCGAGGCCGTCGAAGAACGGTGGCGGACCGCTGACCGGCCACCGTCCGAAGACGATGGTGCGCCAGCTGGCGAACCCGGTGTCCCGTCCGTCCCACAGCGGCGAGTTCGCGGACATGGCCAGCAGCGTGGGCAGCCACACCCGTATCCGGTTCAGTACCGCCACGCCCGTCTCCGCATCGGGGATCCCGACGTGCACGTGCATCCCGCAGATCAGCTGCTCGTCCACGAGTTGCCGCGCCTCGCCCTCCATCCGCAGGTACCGCGACGTCGGAGTGACGGGCACGGGCTCGGCCCCGCGGACGGGCGCCGCGCCCGTCGCCGCGATGCGGCATCCGTTGGCTTCGGCCGCCGACCCGAGCGCATGGCGCAGCCGGAGCAGGTGGCCCCCGACTTCATCGAGCTTCCAGCAGACCGGGGTGGCCACCTCCATCTGCGCCTGGAGCAACTCGTCCTGGACCTCACCCGCCTCCGCGAGGGGCCCGAGACCGGCCGTGCGGCGTACGTCCTCCGCGTACGGAGTCGGTACGGCGGTGACCGGGTCGACCAGCAGATACTCTTCTTCGACTCCCAAGGTGATCACGTCAGGCGACTACCCGCCCACCCCATGATCACCCCACCCCCACGGCCGGCGTCGCGTCGCACGACGCAGCGCTCGCACCTTCCCGCGGACTGCGCCAAAGGGGACGAATCACATCGCTTGCGATATCGAAGTCGGATGTGCGGGTAGCCGGACACCATGAACCCCACTCATCCCACGCTGCTCCGTGCTGCCCCGCTCCCCCGCGCACGCTCCGAGCCCCTCCTGCCGCACCGTCGAGCCCCCGACGAGGGGCCCCGGCCGGCCACGACGTCAGCGCCGGTCCCTTTCACAGGTTGAACGGTGCCGGGCCGACGGCCCCGCCCTTCCGTACGGCGCATCCCAGACCGGAGAAGTGAATGTCACCGCAGGAAACACCCCGCGTTCCCGACCCCGTCACCCGCTATCCCAGCCCGCCCTTCCCCGACCAGCAGCAGGACCACCCCGGCTCGACCGGGGAGATGGATCCCCGGCCGGACCACGGTGAGCGCTCCTATCAGGGCCATGACGTGCTCCTCGACCGGGCGGCCGTGGTCACCGGAGGCGATTCCGGGATCGGCAGGGCCGTGTGCCTGGCCTTCGCCCGGGAGGGGGCGGACGTCGTCTTCACCCACCTCGCCGACGAGACGGACGAGGCGGCCGAAACCGCGCGCCTGATCCGCGAGGCGGGCCGCAAAGCCGTCCCCGTCCTCTGCGACATCCGTGACGAGGCCCAGTGCGCGGCGCTCATCGACCGGACCGTGAGCGAGTTGGGACGCGTCGACATCCTCGTGAACAACGCCGCCTACCAGATGTCCCAGCCCGACGGGATCGAAGCGATCACCACGGAGCAGTTCGACCGCGTGATGAAGACCAATCTGTACGGAATGTTCTGGCTGACCCGCAAGGCCCTCACCCACATGCCGCGCGGCGGGTCGGTCATCAACACCACCTCCGTGCAGGGCTACCAGCCCAGCCCCCACCTGCTCGACTACGCGATGACGAAGTCGGCGATCCTCTCCTTCACCCACGGGCTCGCGCAGATGGTCGCCGAGCGCGGGATCCGCGTCAACGCAGTCGCACCCGGCCCCGTGTGGACGCCGCTGATCCCGGCGACCATGCCCGACGTGAAGGAATTCGGCGAGAAGTCGCCCCTGGGTCGGCCTGCCCAGCCCGCCGAGATGGCGCCCGCCTACGTCTTCCTCGCCTCCCCCCAGGCCAGCTACATCACGGGGGAGATCGTCAACGCCACTGGCGGCACGCCCTTGCCGTGACCTGAGGCGATCGGGTGCGGACCGCCGCCCCCGCCGCCATCGTCGCTCCTGCTCGAGCGGGCAGGAGCGAGCGGTCGCACGGCCGCAGCCAGGCACGCGTTCACCCACACCGCCGCCCGTCGGCGCCCCAAGGAGAACGATCATGACGAAGCAGCATTCCTCGAAGGACACCGCCCGCGGCGAAGTGCCGGGCAAGCCCGGCCCGGAGTCTCCCGCTCTGGCCCAACCGACGCAGCCCACGGAGCCCCAACCCCCGAAGGCCGACCAGGCAGGCCCCGAAACGGTGAGCCCGACCGGGCAGGCCACGGGAGCGGACCAGGCACGCGTCGCACAGAGCGGCGCCTACCTGACCACGGCCCAGGGAGCGCGGCTGCCCGACACGGACCACTCGCTGAAGGCCGGAGCACGCGGCCCGGTGCTGCTCCAGGACCACCACCTGCGCGAGAAGATCACCCACTTCGACCACGAGCGGATCCCGGAGCGGGTCGTCCACGCGCGCGGCGCCGCGGCACACGGCGTCTTCCAGGGCTACGGCACCGCAAGTGAGGTGACCAAGGCCGCCTTCCTGGCGAAGGACGTGGAGACGCCGGTGTTCGTCCGGTTCTCCACCGTCCTCGGTTCGCGCGGTTCGGCCGACACAGTGCGCGACACCCGCGGCTTCGCGACGAAGTTCTACACCGACGAGGGCACCTTCGACCTGGTGGGGAACAACATCCCGGTGTTCTTCATCCAGGACGCGGTCAAGTTCCCCGACATCATCCATGCCGGCAAGCCGCATCCGGACCGCGAGATCCCGCAGGCGCAGAGCGCACACGACACGTTCTGGGACTTCGTGTCCCTGCACACCGAAGCCACGCACCACACCCTCTGGAACATGTCCGACCGCGGGATCCCGAGGTCGTTCCGGATGATGGAGGGCTTCGGGGTCCACACCTTCCGTCTGGTCAACGCGGCCGACGAGAGCGTGCTGGTGAAGTTCCACTGGAAGCCGAAGCTGGGCGTGCACTCCCTCGTCTGGGAGGAAGCGCAGATGATCAACGGGATGGACCCCGACTTCCACCGCCGGGACCTCTTCGACGCCATTGAGTCCGGCGCCTTCCCGCAGTGGGAACTGGGCATCCAGGTCTTCCCCGACACCCCGGAGCAGACCTTCGAGGGGATCGACCTCCTCGACCCCACGAAGATCGTGCCCGAGGAGCTCTCACCGGTGCAGCCCATCGGGCTGATGACGCTGAACGCCAACACCAAGAACTTCTTCGCCGAGACGGAGCAGGTCGCCTTCCACCCCGGCCACCTGGTCCCGGGCATCGACGTCACCGACGACCCGCTGCTCGCCGGCCGGCTCTTCTCCTACCTCGACACCCAGATCAGCCGGCTCGGCGGCCCCAACTTCGCCCAGATCCCCATCAACAGGCCGCACGCCCCCGTCAACGACATGCTCCGCGACGGGATGCACCAGAGCGCCGTCCACACGGGCGTCGCCCCGTACCGGCCCAACAGCCTCGACGGTGGCTGCCCGTTCCTCGCCGGAGCCGACACCGGCGCCTACGTCGAGACGCCCGTGAAGGTCCCGGCGGCGAGCAAGGTCCGCGAGGCGCCCGCCTCGTTCTCGGACCACTTCGGCCAACCGCGCCTCTTCTGGCTGAGCATGACCCCGGCGGAGCGCGAGCACATCATCGCCGCCTACACCTTCGAACTGAACAAGTGCTACGAGCAGGCGGTCAAGGAACGCACCCTGCAGGTACTGGCCAACATCGACCCGCAGCTGTGCGAACAGGTGGCCACGGGCCTCGGCCTGCCGGCTCCGGCCGCCACCGTGCCGCTCGTGGAGGCCGACCCCAGCCCCGCCCTCTCCCAACTGGGAAGGACCTGGCCGGTGGACGGCCGCGTGATCGGCATCGTCGCCGACGCCGCGGCCGACCTGGACGGTGTACGGACCACCCGGCGGGCCGTCCTGGCCTCCGGCATGGTGCCCCTGGTCATCGCCCCGACGGGCGGCACCCTCGACCCCGACGGTGACCCGATCGCGGTGCAGCGGACCTTCGCGACCGCCCGCTCCGTCGAGTTCGACGCCCTCGTGCTGGCCGGCGTACCCGAAGCGGGCGCGGATGCGTACGGCGCCCGCGACGCGAAGGCCGGCACCGCCCAGCCGCCGCACGCCCCCGATCCGCGCGTCCTGCTGCTCGTCACCGAGGCGTACCGGCACGGCAAGGCCATCGGCGGCTGGAACGGCGCGGAGCGGCTCCTCGAGGCCGCCGGCATCACAGCGGCCGAGCCGGGCGTCGCCGTCGCCGACAGCGGTGCCTCGGTCCTGGACGCACTCACCACGGCGCTGGGCGAACACCGGGCCTGGGACCGGTTCCCCGCAGCCCTGTGACCCGGGCGGTGGGCCCCGCCCCCCCCCCCGGCGCCGGCCCCGGGCCCCCCCCCCCCCCGCGGCGGGGGGGGGGCCCCCCCCCCCGGGGGGGCCCCCCCCCCCCCGGGGGGGGCCGGGCAGGTGTCAACGTGAGGGGTCGCCGACGGCTGGTCGGCCACCCAGCGGCGCTTTCCGGACATTTCCAGCGCCAAGGCCCTGCTCCGTGACAACGCACGGGTGTTCGGGGCATCCGCGGCAGTGGCTGCGACGTGCAGACCGTGCGACCCCACCGGGAACAGGGAGGAACAGCCATGCTGATCACGGTCACCCGCTCCGGAGGCTTCACCGGCTTCGAGAAGCTCCGCGCGCTCGACACCTCCGACCGCAGGGACGGGGCGGAGCTGGAGGAGCTGGCGCAACGAGCCGTCGCCCCCGTGGCCGACGGCTACCACTACCGGATCACCGTCGACGACGAGGTGCTCGACCTCCAGGACCCCTTCCTGTCCGACGCCCAGCGGGAACTGATCCGCACCGTCCTCGGCGAAGGCGCCTGACGCTGCATCAGCCCCTCGCCGAGTCGGGTGAGAGGACCGGGACGTGCACGGTCCGGTGCGGTGCTCCTCGCGGCGGTTCAGAGCGGACGGTTCAGAGCGGACGGTTCAGAGCGGACGGCCTCCGAAGGCGTCGCCGTCCCGGTAGTACGCGGCCAGTTCGTCGTGGTAGCCGGTGTCCCCGAGGTGCTTTTCGCGGTGGAACTCGGGAGCGTTCTTGATCTGTTCCTTCGTCCGGTCGACGTAGATCTTCTCCTCCTCCACGTCGATGCGGGAGACGGTGCCGGCCGGGAGGAGGACCTCCTTGCCGAAGATCCACGGGCCGGTGTCGACCACGATGTAAGCGGAGCCGGCCTCGTCCGAGTGCTTGTCGACCTTGCCGATGCCGCCGTCGACGGCCTCGACCTTGAAGCCGGTCAGGTCCACGCCCTGCAGACGGCCGGACGTCTCGCGATAGCCCCACACGTGCTCGGTCATGAAGATCGGTCCCTTCTGCTCGGCCAGTTGGCGCCTTGTGTGACAGCGCGCCTTCCCCGTGCGTCCGGGCTCACACGGGCTCACGCGGCTCACACGGGCGCGCGCGGGGGGCGCGCTTCGTTATCCGGCTCGTCGTATGTGGATCTTTTCGCGCAGCGGCTTTCGCCGGGGCCGCGGGGTCGCTGAAGTAGGCACATGCCACCCACACCGGCCGCACCGACCGCCGAGCCCCCCGAGGACGGAACCAGCGACGACTGCGAGCGGGTGCGGTACATCCTGAGCCGGGCCGGTTTCGACACGACGTCGGAGCGGGGCGACGGCCTGCGCGTGTGGACGGCCCCGGAGGGGGTCATGGTGGGGTGGGTCGCCCGTGAGGTGCTGCGGCCGACCGTCCAAGTCCACGGGCACGAGGAGGACCTCTCCCGGTTCACCTCCCTGTCCGGCCTGCACAAGGCGCTGCGGACCGCCCTCGCGCTGATCCTGCGGGAGGCCGGCCTCGATGTCGCCCCGCGCGGGAACCACCTGCTGGCCTTCCGGCCCGGGGCGGCGCCGCCGGGCGGCGGGTCGAGCGCGCAGGATCCCTGAGCCGGCGTCCGGCTCAGGACCCGGCCAGCGTCCGCCCGGGAGGGCCCCCGTAAGCGGCCCGGTAAGCGGCGGAGAAGCGGCCCTGGTGGTGGAAGCCCCATCGGTTGGCGATCGCCGTGACCGTGTCGCGCGCGGGGTCCGCCGCGACCAGGTCGGCATGGGCCAGGGCCAGCCGTACGCGGCGCAGGTAGGCCGTCGGAGTCGTCCCGAGGTGGCGTCGGAACGCGTACTGGAGCGCCCTGGGGGTGACACCGGCGGCTTCTGCCATCTCGGTCAGCCCGATTTCGCCATCGGGCTGCGACTCGATGAACGCGACCGCCCGGCGGACGGTCTCCGGCGTCGCGTCCCGGCTGTCCGCGAGGACGGGCTCGGGACGGGCGTCACTGGGGAAGACGGCGAGGACGGTCGCGGCGAGCATCCTGGCGACGGCGTCGATGACCAGGGGTTCGCTCCCCGTCGGCAGGCCCAGGACGCTCTCCTCGACGTAGTCGACGGTCCTCTTCCACTGGGCGGCCAGGGCCTCGGAGGCCGGAGTGAAGCGGGTGAAGCGCAGGGGGCGGGCGGGCGGCCCGGGCAGCCGGCCTGCGAGCTCTTCCAGCAGGCCGAGCGGTACGGTCACGGCGCGCAGCTCGGCCGCGTGCACCCGGCCCGTGTAGGGGAGGTGCGGCTGCGAGATCGCCAGGACGTCGCCCGGCCCGGCTTCGGCGGCGTCGTCCGCGCACTCCCGGGCCATGCGGCCGCTGACCACGTGCGTGATGGCCACCGCTCCGAGGGGGCCGGTGGCATAGGTGTAGTCCGTCGGCAGCGACAGGGTGCTCAGCGATACGGGACCGGCGGCGGTGCGTGTGTACCAGAAGGAGCTGTGCAGGGCGGGTGTCTTCATGCGCAGGCTCGTTCCGTACGCCGCCTTCAGCCAGTCGCGGGCGACGTCCACGTCGGTGGTCCGGAAACTCCCCCCGTCGGGAGGGTCCGCGTACGGCTGATGGGGCATGGCGATGGGCGTCCTCTTCGGCGGCGGGCGCGGCCCGGCCAGCAGCGCAGCCCCAGCGTACGTCGGGAAGCGGATGCCAGGGTGCGTACGGGACGCCGGCGGGGCCCGACCGCGGCCGCCGGCGCCCGGCACCCGGCACCCGGCACCCGGCACCCGGCACCCGCATACGCAAAGACGCCCGGTCGGGAAGTTCCCGCCGGGCGTTCTCGTGCGTGCTGCGTGCTGCGTGCTGCGTGCTGTGCCGCTGCCGGCTGGTGGCTTAGTACCAGTGGTTGGCGGACCAGAAGTTCCAGGCGCCGACCGGGCTGCCGTAGCGCTCGTTCATGTACTGCAGGCCCCACTTGATCTGGG
>NZ_JBEZLA010000100.1:0-15827 GCF_040651925.1 Streptomyces sp. NPDC048349
GCCGCCATGGCCAGCACTGACACCACCCCGAAGGTCACGGCGAAGAGCGGCGACGACCTGGCCGGCCTGGAAGCCGGCCTGGACGCACTCGACGCCGTCCAGACCCACCGCACCCCGCTGCGCGAGGTCCTCACCAAGAAGGCTCTGCCCCCGGTCCTGGCCATCGGCCTGGTCCTGCTCGTCTGGCAGGTCCTCGTCGCGGCGAAGGTCACCGAACCGACCAAACTGCCCGCACTGTCCGCAGTGTGGGACAGCCTGGCCGACATGTGGCTCAAGGGCACCCTGATCGAAGTTGTGTGGACCAGCGTCTCCCGCGGTCTGTTCGGCTTCCTCCTCGCCCTGGCCATCGGCACACCGCTGGGCCTGCTCGTCGCACGCGTCACATTCGTACGCGCCGCGATCGGCCCCATCCTCCAGGGACTGCAGTCCCTGCCCTCGGTGGCCTGGGTGCCGCCGGCGGTGCTCTGGTTCGGCCTCAACGACGCCATGATGTACACCGTCATCCTGCTCGGCGCCGTCCCGTCCATCGCCAACGGCCTGGTCTCCGGCATCGACCAGATCCCCCCGCTCTACCTGCGGGCCGGCCGCACCCTGGGCGCCACCGGGCTCCTCGGCGCCCGCCACATCGTCATGCCCGCCGCCCTGCCCGGCTACCTCGCCGGCCTCAAGCAGGGCTGGGCCTTCTCCTGGCGCTCCCTGATGGCCGCCGAGATCATCGCCTCCTCCCCCGACCTCGGCCTGGGTCTCGGCCAACTCCTGGAGAACGGCCGCAACAACATCGACCTCCCCGGCGTGTTCCTCGCGATCATCCTGATCCTCGTCGTCGGCATCGCCATCGACCTGCTGATCTTCAGCCCCATCGAGCGGTGGGTGCTGCGCAGCCGCGGCCTCCTGGTCAAGTGAGTCAGAGCGACGCGGGCGGGTTCCACCTTTCACGTGCCGTACTTGGACCCGCCCCGGTTCGTACGTCGCGTACGTCGTCGCTTCCTGAAGGGCACCGACGGTCAGGCGGCCGCGGGCTGGGGCCGGCGCAGCTGCGCCTGGCCGAAGAGGAGTGCGTAGCCGTCCGGGAGCTGTTGGAGGATGCGGGCGAGGAGGTCCGGTCCGGCCAGGGAGGCGACGGCGGCGAGGACGGCGCCGGTGTCCCAGCGGGTGGTGGCCGGGGTACCGCCGGTGCGGGCGGCCAGGTCCTTGATGAACCCCCAGCCGGTGAGCTGCTCGGTGTCGGGGACGGACGCGGTCAGGACGAGGGCCGCTTCCACGGGCAGGCAGCGGGCGAGGTCGACGCGTTCGTCGCCGGTCAGCTGCCGGCCGAGGGCCGCGAGGACGGCACGGACGGCGTCCTCGGCGCGTTCGCGGGTGGGGTAGGCGCCTTCGTAGCGGACGCGTTCCAGCATCTGGTCGAACGTCATGGCGGGACGGGCCGGGTTCGGTCGAGGCTGGTCGTACATGAGGATGCGCTGGCCTTTCTCTCCGGGTCTTGGTGTGCGTGGAGTGGTCAGGTGGGCTGGGTGTGGCCGAAGAGGACGTCGTAGCCGGGAGGGAGTTGGAGGAGGATCTCCTGGGTGAGGGCGTCGCCCGCAGCGGCGGCGACGGTGGACAGGACGGCGCCGATGTCCCACAGGGCGGTCTTTTCCGTGGCGCCTTCGATCCAGGCCGCGGTCGCGCGGACGAACCGCTCGGGCGAGAGCGGCTCTTGGGCCTGCAGCGGGTTGAGCAGGATCAGGGCAAAGGCGTCGGGCAGCCGGGCCGCCAGCTGCGCCCGCACCGTGCCGACCAGGTGGGCGCCCAGCAGGGCCAGGACGACGCGGGTCACGCGCTCGGCTTCCTCACGCGTCCCGTACTCGCCGCGTTCCTGCACGTGGGCCATGAACGATTCCCGCCGCATCGGCATCACGTCACCTCCGGAAGGGAGTCCGGTGAGGGGCGGCGGAGGACCGTGCCGGAGGGGGGTCGGAGCCTGGTCCTCCGCCGCTGGCAGTGGGGCGGGGAGGACCGGTCGGATCCTCGGTCCTCCGCCGCGGCCGTGGAGGTCGCTCAGCCGGCGATCTGCTTGCGGCCGCCGGTGCCGCCAATGCTGATCTTGCGGGGCTTGGCCCGCTCGGCGATCGGGATGCGCAGGGTGAGGACACCGGCCTCGTAGTCGGCTTCGATGTGCTCGGTGTCGAGGGTGTCGGCCAGCATGATCTGGCGGGAGAAGACGCCGAGGGGGCGCTCGGAGAGCTCCATCTGCACGCCGTCCGACTTCCCGTTGGGGCGCCGCTCGGCCTTCACGGTGAGCATGTTCCGCTCGACGTCGATGTCGATGGCCTCGGTGCTGACGCCGGGAAGGTCGAAGGCGATCACGTACTCGTCGCCCTGGCGGTAGGCGTCCATCGGCATCACGGACGGCTTCGACCAGGTTCCCGACGTGCCGGAAAGCTGCTGGACGATGCGGTCCATCTCGCGGAACGGGTCGGTGCGCATCAACATCGCGAAACACCTCCAGTTGGTTCGGGCAGAAACTGCCAATGCGCTTCAACGTGCTTCCGTTGTAACATGTCATCCAACCGATGACAAGTACGGTGTCATCCAGAGGGTGACACCGGCAGAGGGCAACGAAGTGACGACGTCCGTCGGGAGAGAGTGGAGAAAGTCATGAGCGAGGCCGTCCCACAGAGCGCGCAGGTCCGCTTCCTCGCGGCCGCCGCGGCGCTGGAGACCATCGACCGGGCCGTGAGGGACGCACAGCGATCACCTGCGGGGGCCCCGCAGGGCACGGCGGCGTCCGTGCCGGACGGGGGTCCGGATCCCGCGCTGGCCGCCCTGCTCATGCTGCGCGAAGTGCGTGAGCAGCTGGCCGGCTGGGAGAGCGTCCTGATCGAGACGGCCCGCGAGCAGGGTGCGAGCTGGGCCGAGCTCGCCGGCCCCCTGGGGGTCGCCAGCCGGCAGGCCGCCGAGCGCCGCTACCTGCGGCTGCGTCCGGGCACGGCCGGCAGCACCGGCGAGCAGCGGGTCCAGGCCACCCGGGACTCGCGTGCGGCCGACCGCACCGTCCGGGCCTGGGCCCGCGGCAGCGCCGCAGAGCTGCGCCGGCTCGCCGGCCAGGTCACCGCGCTCACCGGCCTGCCCGAAAGCGCCCAGGGCGCCATCGGCGAGCTGAACCTGGCCCTGGCCGAGGACGACGCGGCCCGCCTCGTGAAGCCGTTGACCGACACGCGGCCCCATTTGCGGACCGAGGACGCCGAGCTCGCCGACCGCATCGACGCCATGACCCGTCGAGCCGACCAGCTGCGCCAGGACACCCGCGACCAGCGGAGCCCGTGATCCGCACCGGCCACGGCCTGCGGCCCCATGCCGCGCTGGGGGTAGTTCAGCGGCCGAGTGCGTTCTTGAGCTGCTGCTTCGTCATCGTCGAGCGGCCTTCGATACCGCGCTTCTTCGCCTCCTCGTACAGCTCGTCCTTGGTCCGCTCGGACGAGGAGCCGCCCCCGCCCGACCGCTCGCCGCCCCGCTGCGAGGCGGACTTGCCCTGGGTGGAGCTGCGGCCGGCCGTCTTGCTCTCCCCCGAACGCGCGCGCTCCTTGTTCACGGTGCGGGAAGCCATCTCCTTCGCACGGTCCTGCGACATACCGCGCTGCTCACCGGACTCCTTGATGTGCTCGTACTGACGCTCGCGCTTGGGGCTGGAACCTTTGGGCATGACACATCCCTTTCTCGATGCCGTCGTGTCATCGTCATGCTGTGCGCGGCCCGGGCACCCCGCATCTTTACGCGGCCAGACGAGAGTGCGCGGGGGCCTCAGCCCTGCGTGTACTGGAGCGCGTCGTGTACCGCCACGTGCGCCGAGGGCTGGGCCATGAGCACGCACAGCGTGAACAGGGAATCCTCCAGGGCCTGGCGTGCGGCGCCGTCGGTGGGGGCGGCGGCCAGACGCAGGCGGGCGTCGAAGAACCGCCCGAGGGCCTGCTCGGCGTCGTCGAGGCTCGGCAACAGGTGCGGCTCCGGGGGCGCGGGGGCGCTGTCCGGTGACTGGGCCGCCTGGACGGCCTGGCGAAGGGCCCGTTCGGCGCCGGCGGGCAGGGGCGTGCCGCGCGCCTGGGCCGCCATCGCCGTGGCGAGCGCGGTCACGGGAACGCGGGCCTGAGCGGCTGCGGTGGACAGGATCCGCTCGGCCACACGGGCCGGCGCGGGGATCCTCGCCATCAGCGTGCCCACCGCCCACGAGACGGCCTGGGGCGGGGCGGGCGTCTCGGGGAGGGGGGCCGGGGCGGGACCACGGGCGAGGGGAACTGAGGCGGTCATGGGGATCACATGCTTCCGAAGGGCGCGGTCACATGAGGGTGGGGCGGGTGCCGGTGACGTCGAGGAGCCGTCCGACCGGGCGGCTGGCGGTGGTCACACGGAGGGGCCGGCGGGTCTGGTCGGCGATGCTGCGAGCGGCCAGGAGCGCGTTGAGGCCGGCGCAGTCACAGAAGCCGACGCCGTGGAGGTCCACGGCGATGGCGCCCCGGTAGATGGTCAGGGCGGCCACGAGCGCTTCGCGCAGATGTCCGGCGGTATGGAGGTCGACCTCGCCGCTGACCGTGACCTCTGCGGATCCGCACGGCCCCGGGGTCACACTGATCTGCACGTCGGGCACACCGGCCTGGCGGTCGCACTCCATGGTCTGGGTCATGTCTGCCTCTCCGCTCGACCTGGCGCTTCCGCTCCTCTCCGCACCTCTGCGTCTCGTCTGCCTTTGCCGGCTGCTAACAGCATGGCACCGACCAGACGTACGTCAAGAATGACCTGAAAATAGGACATACGCTCCAAGATTTGGCAGGCTGAAGTCATGGGCGACGAAACACTCCCCCGGGCGCCATGGACGTTCCTGACCAGCCACGCACGCGTCCTCCTGGCCCTCTCCCGCAACCCGGGCGCTCGGCTGCGGGACGTCGCCGACACCTGTGTACTGACCGAGCGGACGGTCCAGTCGATCGTGTCCGACCTCGAGGAGGGCGGGTACCTCACCCGGGTCCGCGTGGGCCGCCGCAACCACTACCGCATCACCCCCAGCGCCACGTTCCGCCACCCGGCCGAAGCGGGCCGCGACATCGCGGGCCTCCTGGCCCTCTTCACCGAGGACCCCCCGAGAACACGCATCCTCTCCACCCCGGACCACGCCCGCGCCTGACCGCCCGACCCTGCCCGGCGGGGCTGGGCCAGGTCGTCGCGGGCGTCAGTCGAAGAGGTTCTCCCGCTCCGCCAGCTCGCGGTCGATCAGCTCCTGGACGGCGGTGCGCGTGGTCTCGCTGAGGGTCCGGGCGGCGTCCCGGCGGGCGGCCAGGCCCTCCGGACGGGCCGGCGCCGGGATCGGTTCCCCGATGGTGATCGTCCAGTTGGACGGCAGCGGGAACGGCGTGGTGACCGGGAAGTACGGCACGCCGAGGATCCGGGCGAGGGTCGGCACCTCGCCGAGCTTCGGGCAGGCCTCTTCCGCGCCGACGATCCCGACGGGCACGACCGGGGCGCCCGAGCGGATGGCGGCCACCGCGAAGCCGGGGCTGAAGGACCGCAGGCGGTACCGCTCGGTGAAGGGTTTCTCCAGGCCGGCGATGCCCTCCGGGTACACCCCGACGAGCCGGCCCGCGTTGAGGTGGTCGATGCCTGCCGTCGGACCGATGGGGAGTGCACCGTTGCGGCGCGCGTGCCGCCCCAGGATCGGGGTGCGGAACACGAACGGCGCCGCGAGGAAGCGGACACGCCGGTCCAGGGCTCTGCCCAGGACCTTGTCCAGTACGAACGCGTCGAGACCCCAGGCGCCGGAGTGGTTGACGGCGATCACGGCCGGACCCTCGGCGGGGATGTTCTCCAGACCGAGCGCAACCACCCGGAAGTAGTCGTCGACGAGCCAGTCGAGCAGGCGGTCCCACGCCACGCCCCCGGCTTCGCCGAGCAACCGCTTGACGGAGCTCAGCTCCGCCCCGGTCGCCTTGATCATCTCGGCCACGCTGTCCTTCACGATCGGACCTCCCTCTCACATCGCACGTCAATCGACCAGGTGTCGGCGCCACGGCTCTCCGCCGGTTCAACGGCCGTGAGGTCTGTTGATCACGGCCGTTCGGAACACAACCGCGTGATCCGTTCGTTCGAGGCCAGGGCGGGAGCGGCCCCCGCCTGCCGGGATCAGCCCGCCAGCCACCTCGCGGCACGCCGTACGTCCGCGGCCGCCCTCGAGCACCGCTCGGCGTGCTCCAGCAGGACCATGCGGAAGCGTTCCCCGGCCTCGCTCCCGTTCCAGCCGGTGTCGGCGGCGCAGGCGGAGAGGCTCTCGGCGTGCCGTTCCAGCCGGTCGGCGCCGCCGTGCGCCCGCGCGCCGTACCCGGACAACGGCGCGGCCGTCGACGGATCGGCCACCGACGGCGCACGCGACCCGTCCGGCGTGCCCCCGCTGCCTGGGGACGGGGCGAGGGCCAGGACCAGGGTCCGGTGATCGAGGGTGTCCGGCAGCCGGTCCCCGGTGATCCGCGGAGCGAGGAGCACGGGGCGCACGTCGGCCGCGATCCCGCGGACGACTTCCCGGCAGACCAGCGCGGCGAACCGTGCGGCGGCGCAGCCCGACGGGTTCGCGCACAGCGACCATGCCGGATCCGTACGCCCGCCGTCCGCGCGCGGTCCCAGCAGCGACGGGAGGTAGAGGATGTCCTCACCGGCTCCGACGGCCGTGCCATGGGCTTCGAGCGGCGCACGGACCGGGTACACGACGGCGGGCAGCGGCGGATACCGGTCCAGGGCCAGCTCCACGGCCCCGTCGGCCGGCGTCACGGCGCCCGCCCCGCCTGTACTCGCCCCCGTATCCGGTCCGGAGGCGACGGCACCTGCACCGAGCAGGGCCAGGGCGTGGAGCGCCGACGTGCCGACGGCCGTCGATACCAGGGCCAGCGCATGCGCGACGGACAGGTACGTCTCCGGGGCGCCCTCGCCCCGGGCCGCCAGCCGAGCGGTCAGCGAGCCGGGCTCGGGGTCTGCCACGTACGGTGCCAGGCGCCAGCGTACAGCCGCCGCCCGTGCCTCGTCCGTACGACCGGCCGCGGCGCCCACGCCCGCGTCCGCCGCCGTGACCAGTTCGCTCAGCAGGGTGTCGTCGATGGCGCAGGCCCCCAGCACGACGTGCCGGCTCAGCCGCAGCATGGTGGCCTGCCAGTGGTCCCGGTCCAGGGTTCCGTCCTCCCGCCGGGCTCCGCTCACCCGAACCAGGTGCTGGGACACGCGGGCGCTGAGCCCGTCGCGTTCGTCCTGCGTCAGGACGTCCCACGCGCCCGTTGGCGCCGCGTGCGGGGACAGTGCGTACCGGCTCCCGTCGGCGGCGAGACCGGAGGCGGTTCCCAGCGCCCCCGCGCCGTCGGCCCCGGTCAGCAGGCTTTCGGCGTCCGCCCGCGTCAGCGGCACGAGGAAGGTGCCGAAGGGCGTGCGCAGCCGCACCGGGCGCCCGTCCCGCCCGCCGCGCAGGTGGGCCACCAGGCGGCGTGTCAGTCCTTCGCGGGTGAGTGCGTCCAGACCGAGCGCGCGGGCGGGCAGGTCCGCCCATGGCAGGCGCTGGGCCACCAGTGCGGTGCTGAACAGGACGTTTTCCAGCGGCCAGGCCGTTTCGGGCCGCGACGCCGTCGTGGCCGTGCCGTGGGCTTCGGTCATCGGTCGGTCTCCCTCGTGGTCACTTGTCGCGGAGCATGTACGGCTGGTTCTCGACGACGTCACCGTCGTAGATCTTGATCAGTTCGTTCACCCGGTCCCGGTGGTGCGCCATGTCCCCGCGGAGGGTGTCGGAGTACGCCTGCGGCGCGTGCGAGAGGGGGTAGTCGTAGGACTCGTCCAGCCAGGTCAGTTCGACCCAGTGGGCGGGGATGTCGTTGGGGGAGGCGGGCCCGCGCCCGTCGAGCATCGGGATCACGTCGTGCTTGTTGACCAGGCTGATCACCTGGGTGGTGTGGTCGGCCGGGCGCTTGTTGTCGATGGGAGAGCCGAGCGTGACCACGTGGGTGATCCGGTAGGTGGACGCCAGCTCCACGTCCATCGCCAGGTTCATCGCCGTCAGCCCGCCCAGGCTGTGCCCGACGAGCATCAGCTCCGACCCGGCCGGCAGCCCCGCCCGCCGCAGTAGCTTCCGCGCGGCGCGCGTGTAGGTCGTGTCGGAGCGCAGGCACCCGTCGAAGGCGCCGATCAGGTCCTGCGGGGTGCTGTTGCTCGGCAGGACGAAGCTCGTACCGGGCAGCAGCAGTACGTACCTGACCTGGCCGTCGGCGCATTCGACGCGCCGCAGCAGCGCCAGCCCGTGGTTGCCGAGCGCGCCGATGTCGTTGATGTAGCTGACGATGTCGTTGCGGGACGTCCCCAGGACCTTCGCCAGGATGGCGTCCGGCTCGACCCGCTCTGCGCGGCCGGGGCCGGGGTTGAGGTAGCGGAGCACCGAACTGGGCAGCCCGAAGAAGGGATCCGTGTCCGGTACGCCGCCGCCGAGCGTCACCCAGGAAAAGCTGTCGTTGACCGGATTTTCGTCGAGCAGCCCCAGCAGCGCCAACAACTCCATGATCACGGGGCTGACGGTCGTCAGGGCGCGGGTCACGCCCAGCCGCTCGACCAGTGCGTGCAGCGCCTTCAGCGCCTCCCACCGGTTCCCCTCCACCATGGCGTCGGTGAGCCGTCGCGCCAGGGGCGAGTCGAGGTTCGGATGCTCGACCGCCGCTGCCTCGATCCGCAGGGCGAAGGCGTCCACCGCCATGGTCACCGCGGCGGGGCGGCGGTAGGTCATGCTCCCGGCCATCCGGGCCAGTTCCCCGACAAGTCCGCCGTTCGGGCCGAACCCGAGCCCCGACGGGTTGGTGAGCGCCTTCGCGCAGGACACCGCCGTTCCGAGCGCCCATCCGGGACTGCGCAGGGCGGCCAGCCCGAACCGCCAACTGCTCAACGCCCCGGTCAGCTCGCCACCCGCCCGCTTCGCGGTGAGGGCGGCGTCCGCCAGCAGCACTGACGCGGCGCGCAGGAGCTCCGCCTCGGGTCCCGGCGCCGCGGGCCCGGCGGCGGTGGTGACGGTGGCGCCGCCGAGCGTGTCAACGGGCGGCCTGGACTGCCCCGGAATGGGCTGAGCTGCTTCATCGACCCTTTGAGGCGTCACGGGCCTCCCTCTCATCGCCGTGCGGTTTCACCGCGTTGCGCCCTTTTCGCCAGGCATGCTGGCATCGAAAACGGGCCACTTCGCGCACGCGGGAGGTCGAACGACATGCGGCCACGGGCCCCGGACCTCGGACAGCCCCCGCTGAAGGCCCCTTTCGGGCCCGATTCCCGGGGGCGCCGGACGGGTACCGCCCCGTCGCGCCCGCGCAGCGGGATTCGCCGGATCGGAGGGTGAGCAGCGGATCATGGTGTTGACGCGGCCCCGCCGGGCCCTCCAGCCGGGCGGCGGCGGGTGGGGGCCTGGTCCCAGCCCGTGCCGGTGTCCTTCCCGTTCCGTACGCTGGCGGCATGCGCATGCGCCCCACTCTGAGCTGGACCCCCACCGAGGACCTGCGGCCCGGTACCACGGATCCGGGGCCGATCGCCGATGCGCTGAGGACCGGCGGTGTGCTGGTGCTCAGCGGGGCGGGCATGTCCACGGAGTCCGGCATCCCCGACTACCGGGGTGAGGGCGGGAGCCTGAGCCGGCACACCCCGATGACCTACCAGGAGTTCACGGCCAGTGCCCGGGCCCGGCGCCGGTACTGGGCGCGCAGTCACCTCGGCTGGCGCACGTTCGGCCGCGCCCGGCCCAATGCCGGGCACGGCGCCGTGGCGGCGTTCGGGCGGCACGGGCTGCTCTCGGGTGTGATCACCCAGAACGTGGACGGCCTGCACCAGGCCGCCGGCAGCGAGGGCGTGGTGGAACTGCACGGGAGCCTCGGCCGGGTCGTCTGCCTGGCCTGCGGCGCCGTCAGTCCGCGTCGTGAGCTCGCCCGTCGGCTGGAAGAGGCCAATGCGGGCTTCGAACCGGTGGCCGCGGGCCTCAACCCGGACGGTGACGCCGATCTCACCGACGAGCAGGTCGGGGACTTCCGCGTGGTGCCCTGCTCGGAGTGTGGCGGCATCCTCAAGCCGGACGTGGTGTTCTTCGGCGAAGCCGTTCCGCCGCGGCGGGTCGAGCACTGCCGTGCGCTGGTCGGCGGGGCGACCTCGCTGCTGGTCCTTGGCTCCTCGTTGACGGTGATGTCCGGGCTCCGGTTCGTCCGGCAGGCGGCGCAGGCCGGCAAGCCCGTGTTGATCGTCAATCGCGATCCGACCCGCGGCGACCGGCACGCCGTCACCCGGGTCGCCCTCCCCCTGGGGACGACCCTCACCGCACTGGCCGCGCACCTGGGCGTCCCCGTCGACGGCCGCGCGACGACCTGAACGGGGCACGGCCGTACGGCCGGGGCGAGACGGTCAGGCCGGCCGCCGCGGTTCGGCCCGGTTGCCGTCGGGATCGGTGACCCGGCCGAAGCGGCCGGCCCCCTCCGCGCCTTGCGCGTCCCCGGCCACGCCGGGGGGTCTTACGCGGTCTTACGCGGTCTTACGCGGACGGCCGCTCACGGTCGGAGCGGCGGCGGCGCAGGCGCCCGCGCAGGCGGCCGGTGCGCCGGCTGCGGGTGTGGTGGTCCAGTTCCTCCAGCAGGCGCTGGGACCGCTTGTCCACGCCCAGTTCGTCGAGGACCCGGTCGATCTCCGCGAGCAGGGCGCCGTGCAACTGCCACTGGGCCGGGTCCTCGCCGACGTCGGCGAGCAGCAGGTCCGCGAGCCGGTCGCGGTTGGCCCGGGCCACGGCCAGCTCCCCCGTCAGGCGGGCCTCGGCCTCTTCCGCGTTGGCGCTGACCTGCGCGGTGATCAGCTGCGCGAAGCTCTCCACGGCGATGGCGGTGTGCATGAGGACCTGCCGCAGCGCGACCGTGGTCTGCGGTGCGAAGAGCGGGCCGTCGGGGCGCGCCCTGGCCAGGTCCGTCAGCGTCCGGCAGGCCACGCGCAGGACGACCGCACAGATCTCCAGGGTGTCCAGGCCCGTCCGCAGCACCAGCCGGAAGAGCAGTCCCTCCTTGACCCGCGGATTGAAGCGGAGGCTGTCCTCGGCCTGCCGCAGGGCCGCGTCGACCTGCGCGATGTCGTTGTCGAGCCGCCGTGCCTCGTGCAGCCGGGCCGCGGCCTGCTCCACCTTGCCGGTTCCGAGGGATTCCTCGCCGAGGTGGTTCAGGAGCCGGCTCATGCGCGTGGCGAGGTCGGTGATCGCGGCCCCTGCCGGGCCGACCCAGACGGGCGGTGCGACGAGCAGGTTGACCAGCAGTCCGACCGCCGCGCCGATGAGCGTCTCCAGGACCCGGTCCCAGGCGGTGTCCGCGACCTGGGTGACGCCGAGGACGAGCATCGCGCTGATCGCGACCTCGGGGACGAACTCGTCGACCCGGACCAGGTGCCCCACCACCAGTGAAGCCAGGATGAGCAGGCCGAGGCTCCACCAGGTGAGGCCCACCAGCACGCTGAAGCCGATCGCGATCAGGACGCCGACGACGACGGAGTTCACCCTGCGGATGCTGGTGGTCAACGTCGAGTAGAGGGTGACCTGGACGACGAGCAGGGCGGTCAGCGGTGCGGTCAGCGGGTTGGGCTCGCTGCTGAGGCGGAGCGCGACGACGTAGCTGAGGACGGCCGCCGCGGTGGACCGCAGGGCCTGGACCGCGACGGGCTCGCGGCGGCGGTGAGCGATACGGGCGGCGAGGCCACTGATCATTTCCGGCATACCTGCCCGCATTCCCCTGGCGGAGCCGGGTGACGCGGTGCGGGCGGTATTCGACACTTCGGCCACGACGAAGCACACGCATGAGCGCGCTCGGCGCTCTGCCGGACGGGCTGCGGGGCCTTCAGCGGGGTGCCGGCCGACCGCACACGGGCGGGACGGTCCCGGCGGCCGCGGCAGCGGGAGAACGGCAGGTCAGCGGGGGCGACCGAGCGGGCCGTGGGGGCGCGGTCCCGGCATACCCCGGCGCGTGGCGGGCAGGAGGGGCAGGGGCAGTAGATACTCGGAGACACTCGTGAAGGCCTTGAAACGGCAGCTGCGCAGGAGGAGATGGCGGCGTCGGGCCCTGCGGTGGACGCCTCGATCCCTCGTCCACCGCTTGTTGGGCCGACTGGCGGTGTGGGGTGCGCGGGCCACGATGTGGGGCGTGCGACTGGCCCTGCGGCGCTTCCTGCGCGCCGTGTTGCCCCGCGCACCCTGGACGCTCGTTACCGGATAGGGCGCTTCCGCTCCGCTCACCCACGGCCGGTGCGCGCCGCCCGTTCCCGGTGCCGTCAGCGCCGCGGGGCCGGCACGAGGCGCATCAGTGCGTGCAGGACGGCGTCGATGCCGTCCTGGGACGGTTCGGCGGTGACGTGCGTGAGCAGGCGGGCCAGGGCACGCAGCAAGGGTGGCGAGGCCATGACGCGGGGATGGAGGAGCGGCCGGAACCCGTACCGGGCGAAGACGAGGTCACCCGCGAGATTGCCCAGCCGGTAGTAGCGCCCCCAACGGCGCCGGATCTCGGCCGGGTACTGGTGCAGCGCGTGCTCCCGTCGCGGCCCGGACGGCCGTGCCAGGCCCAGGGCGATGGTCTCCGCGGCCACCTCGGCGGCTTCCATCGCCTGGGCGATGCCTTCGCCGCTCCACGGGCTGACCATGCCCGCGCTGTCCCCGACCAGCACCAGTCCCCGGCGGTACTGCGGGCGGCGGTTCAACCCCATCGGCAGCGGGGCGCTGCGCAGCGGCGAGACGGCGTTCTCCTCCTCGATCCCCCACTCCGCGGGCAGGCGGGGCAGCCAGTGGTCCAGGGCCGCCCGCAGATCCACGGGGCGCCGCCGCGGCAGGGCGCCGAGGCCCACGTTGACCCTCCCGTCCCCGAGCGGGAACACCCAGCCGTACCCGGGCAGGTCCAATCCCGAGCGCGGGCAGCGCAGGTCCGCCCACAGTTCCAGGTACGGGTCGTCCGTGCGGGCCTCGCTGCGGTAGTAGCGGCGGGCCGCTGCCGCGACCGGCCGGCTGGCGTCCCGTACGAGCCCCAGGGCCATGGCGGTCCGCGCGGAGGCACCGTCGGCCGCGACGACGAGCGGCGCCCGGTAGCGGACCGGCTCCCGGTCCGGCCCCCGGGAGGCGCTCACTCCCGTGATGTGTCCCGCCCGGTCGGTCAACGGGGCCGTCACCTTCACCTCGGTGCGCAGCCGCGCGCCGGCGGTTTGGGCGTGCGCCACCAGCAGGTGGTCGAAGTCGTGCCGGCTGCGCGTGAGCCCGAAGTCGGGGAGGCTGCCCAGGCGCGGCCAGTCCAGCTCCACCTGGTTGCCGTCGCACACCCACCGCATGCCGCGGTTGCGCATCCAGCCCGGAGCGCTGATGTCCACCCCCATCCGCACCAGGTGGGCCACCGCACGCGGTGTCAGTCCGTCGCCGCACACCTTTTCGCGGGGGAAGCCGCTCTTCTCCAGGAGCAGTACGTCCAGCCCCGCCCGCGCCAGGTGCACGGCGGCGGCGGAACCGGCCGGTCCCGCCCCCACGACAATGACCTGCGCCTCCTCGTCGCCCCCGCCCTCCGGCGCCGGCGAGCTGCTGTGGGTGGGGGCGTACTCGCCCGGTGCGCCATCACGCTGGGTGCTCACGCTCTCACTATGCCGCGTCCGCGGGCATCGACCCGTAAGGCTCGCTCGCCCCCTCCTCCCGCGCCCCCGCGCCGGCTTCACTCCACGATCACGATCACGATCGGGTGGGGCGTGGCTCCCGGCGGGTGGAGGGAAGCATCCGCTTGGTCTTCCGCGGTCTGCTTCCCCACGCGCACGTACGCGGCCTTCGCGGCCCAGGAACCGAGATCGGCGGTGTCCGCGCCGTATTCCTGCCAGGTCCTGCCCCGTTCTCCCTCGCCGGTGACGCCCGGGTCGGGTTTCGATTCCCACACGGTGACGGTGGTGACCCAGTGCAGTTCCTGCCGGAACGGGTCCTCGGGGTCGGCGGGCACGGTCGGGGCCCGCAGGGATCCGAGCCCGCTCAGGCCGAGACGGGCGAGCGAGTACACCACCGCTCCCCCGCCTTCGTCCCCTTCGTCGGGCGGGACCGTGACAGCGGTCCCCCCGTAGTGCGTCGCCTCGTACAGCGTCGCCGCGATCACCGGGTCCCTGGTGCCTGTCATCACTGCCTCACCCGCCTGACCGGCCTCTTCCCCGCCACGGCGGCCCTCACGCGCCGACCCTGCGTGCGAGGACCCGTTCGCCGCGCGAGTGCGGCTCCCGGGACTGCCTGATTCCCGCGGCCGCGGGTAGACGCATGGACGCATACGGGAAGGGTGCGGACATGAGTACCAGCGAGAAATTGATGGCCAAGGCGGAGCAAGTGATCGGGAAGGCTGTCAGGAAGGCGGCGCATGCCCTTGGGAACGAAACCACTGCCGCCAAGGGCGCGGCTCTGGAGGCCCGCGGCAAGGGCCGCGCGATGAAGGAGAAGGGCAAGGACACTTTCAAGCCCTGACCCCACGGAGACCGGCTCGGCCCGTTTGCGGGATGCGAGGGAATCTCGCGTCGGCGGCAGCCCGTAACGGAAGTGAAACCCGGGGACGGTTTCGATGAGGAGCGGGAACTACAGCCTCCCCTTCGCGAGCGATAGGGTATTACTCGCGAGGAGGAGGCTGTCATGGGTGACGCTGCGACAACCCCCCGCGAGCGATATCGTCGGCAGGTGCGCGCGGAGATCAAGGACAGAGCGTGGGAGCAGATCGCCGTTGCAGGGGCGTCAGCGGTTTCCCTGAATGCGATCGCCAAGCACATGGGTTTGAGCGGGGCTGCGCTCTACCGGTATTTCACGAGCCGCGACGAATTGCTCGCCGAACTCGTCCGTGACGCATATCAGAGCCTGGTCAGCACGTTCCGGGCGGTTGCCGCGCGGGGAGACGGCGGCCTTCCCGGCCTGGCCCACGCGCTGCGCGCATGGGCTCTGGACGACCCGCAGCGGTACTTCCTCGTCTACGGCACGCCCGTTCCCGGCTATCGCACTCCCGCCGATGTGTCCGTCATCGCGGCGGAGATCATGGGGATCCTCCTCGATGCCTGCACCGCATTGCCCGCGGATGCTCCCGTGACGCCTTTCGAGACGCATCTGGAGGCCCACTGGACGGGCCCGGCCGGGCATCTCGCGCCGCCCGGGGCCCTGCACCTGGCCGTCTCCTTCTGGTCCCGGATGCACGGCGTCCTGTCCATGGAGCTGGGCGGCCATTTCGCCGGAGTGGGGTTCGATCCCGCCCTGCTCTTCCAATCCGAGCTGGACGTACTGGCGGCCCGCTGACCGAGCGACGCAGCCCGCCCGGAACGGCGCCCGGCCCCGGCCGTCGGGAGCGCCCAACCGGCGTGGTCCCGGGGTTTGGAATGCGGCAGGCGGGCAGAACCCCTGTGCAAGTCTTTATTGCGAGAAGAGGCGCGTCATGGGCATCATCGGCTGGATTCTGATGGGACTCATCGCCGGAATCATCGCGAAGTTCCTGATGCCGGGCCGCGACCCCGGCGGGTGCATCGTCACGCCCCTCATCGGCATTGCCGGCGGAGTTCTGGGCGGATGGCTCGGCAAGGTCATTTTCGGTGTCGACTCCATTGACGGCTTCTTCGAGATCTCCACATGGATCGCCGCTATCGTCGGCTCCCTGATCCTGCTGGCCGTCTACCGATTGGTGGTGCGCGCCAGGGACTGAGCCTGCGGCGGTGCACCGAGGGCGCCCACGGCCGGCAGTGAGCCGGCCGTGCCCCCAAGAAGATGAAGGTCGCCGCCCTCCGCGGTGCCCTCTCGGACCGTGCGCGTCACTCCCGCATCC
>NZ_JBEZLA010000101.1:0-15393 GCF_040651925.1 Streptomyces sp. NPDC048349
CCCCGCCGGCCCTGGGCCCGCACCCCCGGGGCGTGCCCTGCCCCGGCACGTGGGGGCTGCGCTCCGGGCTCCCCCCCGGGGTGGCGAGCCGGGAGCGGGGCCGCCTCGAGACCAGGGCGGTGGACGTGGCTCCGCCCGAGCCGGGAGTGGTGCTGCCGGGCCGGGAGTAGCCCTTGACGAGAGTCCTCCCCGCACGGCAGCAGCCGTGGATCACTGCTCGCGCAGCGGCACCGAGACGTAACTGGGATCGGTGGTCGGCGAGGAGAAGGTCAGCTGTGCGCCGGTGGGGTTGTGCTCGATGTAGAGCGGGTCGACCGTGTCGATGACAAGGGCGAGCCGATGGCCCTCGGGCACGTCGTAGGCGGTGGAGAAGAGCTCCAGGTCCACCCCGAAGGCCTGCCCGGGGGTCTTTCCGTGGAAGGTGTACGGGGCGTTGCTGACGAGCTTGCCGATGCCGAGCGGGCCGACGTCGTAGAGGTAGGCGACGAAGGTGCCGTCGCCCTTGGTGGGTGTCACGGTGGTGTGCAGCGTGACGTTGCCGCGGATGCGGCGGGGCTCGTCGTAGCGCCCGGACTGCCAGACGGCGGCGAAGGCGCGGGGGAGCAGCGGGACCGAGGCGATCGGGGGCGCCTGGGCGAACTGGTCGAGGATGCTGGAGAGGAAGAGGATGCCGCCGTTGGCGCCGGAGTCCACATTGGCGAAGAGGTGCTCGCTGTCCGAGAGCGCGAGCTTCTCGGTGCCGGCCGCGCCGACCGACTTCCAGTCCGGGTAGCCCTCGTACCCCCCGCTGCTGCGGGACTTCAGCTGCACCGGGGCCTCGGTGTCCACCCCGTTGCGCACGCCCTTGAGGTAGCGGTCGAACCAGCGGTGGGCATTGGCCCACGTGTCGTTGGGCAGGCCGAGCAGACCGGTGGCCTCGGCGGTGGCGTGGTCGCCGGGGCGGAACTCCAGGCGCTTGGGGCCGGTCAGCCGCTCGAAGAACCTGGCGTACTGGTTCGGCGGGAAGATGGTGTCCCCCCAGGCGTTGCCCAGCATGATCGCGGCGCCGTTGGCGTTGATCCGGTCCACCTGCTCGGCGGCGGAACGCTTCCTGCCCCACTCGATCATCTGCTGCTCGCGGTCGAGCCGGGAGCCGAGGAAGTCTCCCAGGATCGACTGGAGTTCGGGACCGGGACGGCCGGTGAGGTATCCGGCGGCGCCGAGCATGGCCGCGGCCTGGAGGTGCTGGGTGCGGCCCGAGTAGATGGAGTCGATGAGGTCGGCCCAGCCGCTCATCGCGACGACGGCCTTGATCCGCGGATCGTGCGCGGAGGCCAGCAGGCTGATGCCCGCGCCGTACGAGACCCCACCGAGGCCGATGTGGTCCGCGTCGGCCGCGGTGTGGGCCAGGGCCCAGTCGATGACGGCGGAGACGTCCGCGATGTCCGGGGGGCCGGCCACCTCGATCTGCCCGCCGGAGAGCCAGAAGCCGCGGGAGGTGTAACTGACGACCACGTAGCCGGAGTCGGCGAGCAGCTTCGCCTGGGCGATGTATTCGATCTGCGGCATGCCCCAGCTCGTGGGCAGCACGATCAGCGGGTACTTCTGGCCGGCCACCGCGTGCGACGGGGCGAAGACGTTGCCCTTGAGGGTGATGCCGCCGGAGCCGGGGATGTCGTGGAAGCTCAGTTCCGAAGGGGCGGCGGTGACCGCCGCGGTGGTGGCGGGAGCCGCCTGGGCCTGGTGGGGGGCCAGGCCCAGCGCGGCTGCCGCCACCAGGGCCGCCACGGCTGCGGCGGTGGTGGTGCGTTGCATCGATCGCTCCTCGCGTGCGCCGGGGGTGTCAAAGTGACCCGACGGTAACGGGAGCGGGTTACCCGAGGTAACCCGTGAGTAAGTTACGCGCTGGTAACGATTGATTCGTGTCAGCCGGGAGGTCAGCCGTTCTGGGGGGTGCCGGACAGGGCGCTCTTGGCCTTCCACTGGTCCCAGGACAGGTTCCACTCGCCGTAGCCGTTGCCGATGTCCGCGTTGCCCTTCGAGCCGCTGCCGACGACCTCGAAGGGGTCGCCGATCTGGGACTGGGCGAAGAAGTCCTCGGCGTCGGAGTCGCTCATCCCCACGCAGCCCGAACTGGTGTTGGCGCGGCCGAAGTTACCTGCGTTCCACGGTGCGGCGTGCGCGTACATGCCGGACCAGGTGAGGCGCATCGAGTAGTCGACCATCTTGTCGTAGGCGTCGTCCAGGCCCACCGTCTGGGAGTCCATCCGGATGGTGCCCTCCTTCGTCATGATCACCATCTTCCCGGACCAGGACGCCTTCTTGCCGCCGGGAGTGCCGGCCGAGACCGGGATCGTCTTGACGGCCCGGCCGCCCTCGGTCACCGACAGCTTCTTCGTGTCGAGGCTGACCTCCACCCGGCGGTCCTTGCCGATCTTGAACTCGGTGATGTAGTCCCGGGCGAACAAGCCGCCGCCCTTGCCGGAGTCCACGCCGTTCAGGTTCATCTCGACCTTCACGTCGGTACCGGACTTCCAGTACTCCTTGGGCCGCCAGTCGACGCGGTCGTTGCCCGAGTAGTCCTTGATCCAGCCCCAGGAGCCCTCGGTGTTGTCCGAGGTGGTCACCTTGAGCTGCTTCTCCACCTCGGCCTTGTTCGTCACCGGGTTGTCGAAGACGAGCGACACCGGCATGGCCACGCCCACCGTGCTGCCCTTGGGCACGTTGATCGATACCTTGTTCACCTTGTCCGCGGCGGAGGTCTTGAACTGCGTCGAGGCGCTCTGGCTCTCGGTGTTCTGCGCCTCGACCTTGTACTCCGCGCCGGGCGCGGCGTTGCGCTGCGAGGTCCAGGTCTTCCCGTCGTCGGATATCTTCCCTGGCAGCTCCGCCCCCTTGGCGTCGGTCACCTTCACCTGGGCCAACCTGCCTTCGGCGATCATCACCGTGACGGGCTCGCCCGCCTTCACCTGATCACCCGTGAGGTACACCGAGACCGCCATCTCCGCCTTCGGCTTCAGCTCGGCCTTGCCGGCCGCACCGCCCCCGCTCCCGCTCCCGCCCGAGCAAGCGGTCAGCGTGGCGGCCAGAAGTGCGGTGCTCGCCAGGGCGGTACGGCGTATGCGGCTCAACGAAGGGTCCCTTCGAGTGGCGGGAAGCAATGATCGTTCGCAAACGTAGATGCGAACGGCACGACTTTAGGTTGCGCAATCCGAAGAAAAGATCGTGCTTTCGGTTGTGACATGGACCGCAGCAAAACGGTCATCGTCCGGTCACAATCGCCGCGCACTTCGGTCATGGACAGCTGTGAGAGTCCTGTGCATCCCCGCTCGCCGGACGCACAGGAAGGCCGATCACCCATGTGTGCACTGCTCGTGACCACCACCCAGCAGCAGGACCAGGAGCTCCGGGTGCGCGCCCTGTCCGTCGCCGCATACCGCGAGTTCCTTTCCCGGCACGGCCGGGCCAGCTTCCTCCAATACCCCTCATGGGCCGAGGTGAAGGACCTCTGGCGCTCGGAAAGGGTCGGGTGGTACTACCCCGACGGTCGCCTCGCAGGTGCCGGACTCGTTCTCTACCGCCAATTCCCCGGCACCCGCAAATACTTCGCCTACCTCCCCGAGGGGCCCGTCGCCGACTGGGCCGACCCGCACATCGACCGCTGGCTGAACCCGCTCATGCGCCACCTGAGGGCGGCCGGGGCCTTCGCCGTCCGCATCGGACCCACCCCCGCCTACCGTCGCTGGGACGCGGCCGCCGTCAAGTCCGCCACCGCGCCCGGCCGGCAGATCTCCGACGTCCTCGCCACCGAGGTCGACCCGGTCGGCGCCGCCCTCGCCGACCGGCTGCGCACCCGCGGCTGGCAGCGCTGCGGCGGCGAGGACGACGGCGACGCCCAGCCCCGCCACGTCTTCCGGGTACCCCTGGCCGGCCTCACCCTCGACGACCTGTGGTCCGGCCTCAACCAGGAATGGCGCCGCAACGTGCGCAAGGCCGCCAAGGCCGGCGTGGAGACGGTCGTCGGCAGCGCCGCCGACCTGCCCGAGTTCTACCGGCTGCTGCGGATCACCGAGGAGCGCGACGGCTTCCGGCTCGGCCGCTCCCTGTCGTACTACCAGCAGCAGTACGAGGTCCTCAACGCCGAGGAACCGGGCCGCATGCGGCTCTACCTGGCCGTCCACCAGGGCGAGGTACTCGCCGCGCACACGATGGTCGTCGCCGGCAGCCGCGTCTGGTACCAGACCGGTGCCTCCGCCGACCACCGGCGCGAGGTGCGGCCCAGCAACGCCCTGCAGTGGCGCATGATGTGCGACGCCCACGCCCTCGGAGCGGACGAATACGACATGCGCGGGGTACCCTCCACGCTCGACCCCGACGAACGCTCCTTCGGACTGCTGCGCTGGAAGCTCGGAACCGGCGGACAGGTCGTCGAGACGCTCGGAGAGTGGGAGACAGCGATGGACGGCTACACCAACACGGCCCTCTACAAGGCGTTCCAGGCCTACATGGCCCGCCGGTGACGTCCGCCACCGACACCAGAGCGGCCGCCGGGGACACCGGCGGCAGCGCGGCACCGGGAAAGACCTCGGTGCTGCGCAGCGGTGCGCTCATGGCGGCGGGCTCGATCGTCTCGCGCGCCACCGGTTTCGTCCGCTCCGCCGTCGTCGTCGCCGCCCTGGGCACCGGACTGCTCGGCGACGGCTACGCCGTCGCCAACACCGTCCCCAACATCCTGTACATGCTGCTCATCGGCGGCGCCCTCAACGCCGTCTTCGTCCCCGAGCTGGTCCGCGCCGCCAAGGAGCACCGGGACGGCGGCGCCGCCTACACCGACCGGCTGCTGACCGCGTGCACCGTCGCGCTCGTGGTGCTCACCGCCGCCGCCGTGCTCGCCACCCCGCTGATCGTCGGCGCGTACACCCCCTCGTACACGGGCGCCCAGCACAGCACCACCGTCGCCCTGGCCCGCTTCTGCCTCCCGCAGATCCTCTTCTACGGGCTGTTCACCCTGCTCGGCCAGGTGCTCAACGCCCGGGGCCGGTTCGGCGCCATGATGTGGACCCCGGTCCTCAACAACATCGTGGTCATAGGCGTCTTCGGGCTCTTCCTCCACGTCTCCCACGACGCGGCCGACGGCCTCACCGCCGCCGACACCCGGCTGCTGGGCCTCGGCACCACCGCCGGCATCGTCGTCCAGGCCCTCGCCCTGGTCCCCTCGCTGCGGGCCGCCCGCTTCCGCTGGCGCCCCCGCTTCGACTGGCGCGGCAGCGGTCTCACCCGCCCGCTGCGCAACGCGGGCTGGCTGGTCATGCTCGTGTTCACCAACCAGATCGCCTACTGGGTCGTGACCCGGCTCTCCACCACCGTCGGAGACCGCGCCGGCGGCGCCGGCTACGCCGCCTACAGCAACGCCTACCAGCTGTGGGTCGTCCCCCAGGGCATCATCACCGTCTCCCTCGTCACCGCCCTGATGCCCCGGATGAGCTCGGCCGCGAGCGACGGCGACCTCGCCGGCGTGCGCAGGGACGTCTCGTACGCGCTGCGCTCCAGCGCCGCGCTCGTGGTCCCCGCCGCGGCGCTCTTCGCCGCCCTCGCCCCCTGGGTGATCGGCGCCGTCTTCGGGTACGGCCGCACCGGCGCCGCCGACGTCGAGGCCATGGCGGGCATGCTCATCGCCTTCGCCCCCGGCCTGGTCGCCTATTCCGCGCAGTACGTGCTCTCCCGCGGCTTCTACGCCCTCTCCGACACCCGCACCCCGTTCTTCCTGAACCTGGTGATCGTCGCGCTGAACGCCGGGCTCTCGTACGCCGCCTACCTCCTGCTGCCCCTGCGCTGGGCCGTGACCGGCATGGCGGGAGCGTCCTCCCTCGCCTTCGCGGCGGCCGCCGCCGTCACCGCGTACGCCCTCGGCCGGCGGCTCGGCCCGCGCGCCGGCTCCCGCAGCGAACGGCGCGCCACCGCAGTGCGCACCCACCTGCGGCTGCTGGCCGCCTGCGCGCCGGCGGCCGCCGCCGGATACGGCGCCGGCCGCGCAGCCCAGCGGTTCGGCGACTTCGCCGCGGTCGGGGCGGGAACCGTCGCACTGCTGCTCGTCGTCGTCCTCCTCGCCGGGCCGCTGCGCCTGACGGAGATCACCGACCAGCTCGACTCCCTGCGGCGCCGGATCGGCCGCTAGCGGGAGGGGAGCCACGAACCGCCCTGGGATACTGACCGGATGCCACGCGTACTGCTGATCGAGGACGACCCTTCCATCCGGGAGGGAGTGGGCCTCGGGCTGCGCCGCCGCGGCCACGAGGTGAGCGCCGCCGAGACCGGCGAGGCGGGACTCGCCCTGCTGGCGAGCTTCCGCCCCGAGCTGGTGCTGCTCGACCTGATGCTGCCGGGGATCAACGGGGTGCAGGTGTGCCGCCGGATCCGCGAGAGCAGCGAGGTGCCGATCATCATGCTCACGGCGCGCGGGGACGACTTCGACATAGTCATCGGCCTGGAGGCCGGCGCCGACGACTACATCGTCAAACCCGCCCGCACCGAGGTCATAGAGGCCCGGGTCAAAGCCGTACTGCGCCGCCTCAGCACCCCGGCCGGCAACCGCCCCGGGGTCGAGCAGCACGGCGAACTGGCCGTCGACCGCGCCGGGCTGACCGTCGCCAAGAACGGCGAGCGCGTCCCCCTCGCCCCGAGCGAGCTCAAGCTCCTGCTGCACCTGTCGGCCTCCCCCGAACAGGTCTTCTCCCGCCAGCAGCTCCTCGAGTACGTCTGGGACCACAGCTACCACGCCGACGCCCGGCTGGTGGACGCCTGCGTCCGCCGGCTGCGCCACAAGGTCGAGGACCCCGACGGCAGCCCCCGCTACATCCAGACCGTGCGGGGCTTCGGCTACCGCTTCGGCCCCCTGTAGGCAGCGGTGGGACGCATAGCACCGCTGGGCCTGCGCACCCGGCTGATCGCGGCCTTCCTGCTGGTCGCCGCGATCAGCGCGGTGACCACCGCCGCCCTCACCTACCAGCAGGCGCGCAACGCCATCCTCAAGCAGACCCAGGACACCGCGGTCAACACCCTGCGGGACCAGGTCGAGCAGCAGGAGATGCGCCTGCCCCTGACCCAGCAGGAGCTGCAGCGCATCGTCATCGAGCTGGGCAAGCGCGGCAAACCCCACCCCTGGATCATCTTCGGCGAGTACGGCGGCGTGCGCGTCTCCACCAACCCCGCCACGCCCACCTCGTCCGTGATCACCGACACCCTGCGCGAGAAGGTCCGCAACCACCAGTACGCCGCTTTCCAGCGCGTCGAGGACCAGCGCGGCAACCCGTGGCTCACGATCGGCGTCCCCGCCCTCTTCGAACACAACGGCTACACCGAAGCCACCGGGGCCGTCTTCTACGCAAGCGTCCCGCTCGCCACCGAGAAGCAGACCGTCGAAGCCATGGTCGAGGCCGCCCAGCAGGGCGCCATCCCGGGGCTGGCCATCGCCGTCGTGCCCGCGCTGCTGGCCGCCCGCAGCGTGCTGCGGCCGGTCCGCGACATGCGCCGGGCCGCCCAGCGGCTGGGCCGCGGCCGTCTCGACACCCGCATCGAGGTCCGCGGCGCCGACGAACTCGCCGGACTCGCCCGCACCTTCAACGAGACCGCCCGCGCCCTGGAGGAATCCGTGCGCGAGCTTCAGGAGGCCGAGACCCGCGCCCGCCGCTTCGCCTCCGACGTCTCCCACGAACTGCGCACCCCCCTCGCCGGCATGCTCGCCGTGACCGAGGTCCTCGACGAGGACGCCGCGCACCTCGACGCCGACACCGCCAAGGCCCTGCGCCTGGTCAGCTCCGAGACCGGGAAGCTCGCCGTGCTCGTCGAGGACCTGATGGAGATCTCCCGTTTCGACGCCCGGGCCGCCGAGCTCAACCTCGACGACGTGGACATTGCCGAAGCCGTGCGCAAGACCCTCGAACGACGCCACTGGGACGACGGCCGCATCGTCACCGAACTGCCGGACCGGGTGCGCGCCCGCCTCGACCCGCGCCGCTTCGACGTGGTCCTCGCCAATCTCGTCGGCAACGCCCTGCGGCACGGCGGCGCCCCCGTACGCGTCACCGTGCGCACCGCCCCGGGCGAGGACGGCGAGCGGCTGCTGATCGAGGTCGCCGACAGCGGGCCCGGCATCGCCCCCGAGGTCCTGCCGCACATCTTCGACCGCTTCTTCAAGGCCGACGCGGCCAGGACCCGCTCCGCCGGCAGCGGCCTGGGACTGGCCATCACCCTGGAGAACGTCCGCCTGCACGGCGGCACCCTCCGTGCGGGCAACGGACCCTTCGCAGGAGCCCTGTTCACCCTCGACATGCCGCTGGAGGCCCGCGTATGACGGAGTGGGGGACGAGGTCGCGCGCCGCGGCGGCACTGGCGGGCTGCGCGCTCCTGCTCACCGGTTGCGGGATCAAGACCACCGGGGTGGTCGACAGCGGCCATGCCGCCACCGTCAAGAGCCCCAGCGGCAAAGCGGCCGTCCTCTACTACGTCTCCAAGGAGGGCGACCGGCTCGTCCCGGTCCCCTTCCCGGTCGACGGCGGCTACACCATCGCGCCGGCGGCGCTCCTGCGGCTGCTGCTCGACGGGCCCGGCGGTCCGGCCCAGGAGGCCGGGCTCACCACCGCGCTGCCCCGGGTGCCCGCCGGGCAGGGGGACGCGCTCGCGGTGAGCGGGTACGCGCCGGACGCGGGGATCACGGTCCGTGTGCCGTTCGCCGTGGGCGGCCTGTCGGAACTGGCCCGCACCCAGCTGGTGTGCACCATCGGCGTCTCCGCCGTGCCCGACGTCCTCAGCCCGGTCACCCTGCAGGGCACCGACACCACCCTCCCGTCCGCCGAATGCGCACTCGGGCGCTGACGCGTCCGGCCGGTCCGCGGCCTTGCGGGCACGGCGGCGCACCCGTCACCGTGGTCCCATGGATCATGCCGGTGACGTCCCCGACGTCTTCGACCCCCGGATCTACGCCGAGGGCGTCCCCCACGACCGGTACCGGCTGCTGCGCGAGCGGCATCCGGTGGCCTGGCAGGCCGAGCCCGAGATCCAGGGCTGGCCCGCGGGCCCCGGTTTCTGGGCGGTCACCCGGCACGCCGACGTCGTCACCGTCCTGCGCGACCACCGCACCTACTCCTCCTGGATCGGCGCCACCCAGATCCGCGACCCCGACCCCGCCGACCTGCCCTTCCTGCGCCGCACCATGCTCAACCAGGACCCGGGCAAGGCCGCCGGGGACCACGGGCGGCTGCGCAGGCTCGTCTCCCGCGCCTTCACCCCCGCCCGCGTCGACGCTTTCGCCGGGCGGGTACGGCAACGCGCCCGGACCCTGCTCGCCGGTGCGCGGGACGGGGCCGCGGGCGGTAGCGCCGACCTGGTGCGCACCGTCACCGACGAATACGCCCTGCTGAACCTCACCGACCTGCTGGGCGTCCCGGCCGCCGACCGGGCGCTGCTCCTGGACTGGACCGTGCGGATCATCGGCTACCAGGACCCCGAGGACGCCCCGGCCCCGCTGCTCGGCCCCGACGGCAAGCCGCTCAACCCGCGCTCCCCGGCGCTGCTCGGCGAGATGTTCGCGTACGCCCGCGAACTGGCCGGGCACAAGCGCGCGCACCCCGCGGACGACGTGATGACGGCCCTCGCCCACGCCGGACTGGACCCGCAGGAGCTGGAGATGTTCTTCTTCCTGCTCACCGTCGCGGGCAACGACACCGTGCGCAGCGCCGCCCCCGGCGGTCTGCTCGCGCTCGCCCGCGACCCCGACGCCTACCGGATGCTCGCCGCGGGCCGCGTGTCCGTGGACCGCGCCGTCGAGGAACTCCTGCGCGTCCACCCGCCGGTGCTCAGCTTCCGCCGGACCGCCGCCGCCGACACCGAGCTGGCCGGGCAGCGGATCCGGGCGGGGGACAAGGTCGTCGTCTTCCACGCCTCCGCCAACCACGACGAGCGCGTCTTCGCCGACCCCGCGGAGCTGGACCTCAGCCGGGCGCCCAACCCGCACGTCTCGTTCGGCGACGGCCCGCACGTCTGCTTGGGCGCCCACTTCGCCCGGCTCCAGCTGCGCGTCTTCCACGAGGAGTGGTGTGCGGCCATGCCCGCGCCCGAACTGGCCGGCCCGCCCCGGCGGCTGGTCTCCAACTTCATCAACGGGATCACGCGGCTGCCGCTGCGGGTGTCCGGGCCGGCCGGGTGACGTCCGCCACCAGCTCGGTGACGTCCGGGCCGTAGGCATCGGAGTTGATGACCTTCAGCACGACGCAGAAGGACTCGCCGCCGTACGTGCGGGCCAGCTGCCGGTGGTGCCGTGCGAGGTAACGGGCCGCGGCCTGGTTGCTGTTGGCGGTCTGGCCCGACAGCAGGAACACCGGACGCGTGCCCCGGCCCCGCGTCAGCCGTGCCAGCAGCACGTACTCGGCCCGGCCAGGCTCCCAGCGGTACGTCTCCCCGCCCACGCTGATCGCACCCCGGTCCGGGCCGGGCTCGGAGGAGACGTCGACCCGCACCCCCGGGAGCATGGAGGCCAGGTGCGCCGTCGTGCGGGTGTTGGAGACCGGCCCGCCGACACAGAACTCGGCCCGGTCGCCGAAGCCCTGCCGGGCCCCGTCGTGGGTGACGATCTGGACGGTCGCACCGCAGTCCTTGATCAGGGCGGATACCTCCAGCAGGGCGAAGGCGTCGTTGCGGTGCAGCGAGGAATCGGTGCCGCCCATCTGCCGGTTGACCACGAACAGGCAGTCGGACCCGGTCGGCAGGCCGAAGAAGGCCTGCTTGCGGCGCAGCGCCCGGCGCCACTGGTAGGTCCGGGTGAACCAGCCGAACCCACCGCTGAGGGCGGTGGCTATCACTCCGAGCACGATGTTGCGGACGTCGTCGTTCATGCGCGGGATGCTAATGCCCTGACCGGACACCGCGAACGGGCAGACCCCTCCGGTCAGAGCACCAGGGCATCGGAGCCCGGGGCCCACCGGCCGGTACGGCTCCCGCGCAACGCCCGGCGCACCCCGACGCCCTGACGGGGCGACAGGGCGCCCGCTAGGCTCGGCGCACGCTGCCCATGGAGGTTCGGATGCACCGTTCCGTCGCCCGACCGTTACCGCTGCTGGCCCTCGTGGCCGCACTCGTTTCGACCGGGGCCGCCGCCCCGCCGGGCGCCGCCACCCCGCCCAAAGTGCCCGTGGCCGCGGGCTACGGCGGGGCCGTCGCCAGTGTCGATGCCGATGCCTCCGCGGCCGGGATCGCCGTGCTGCGCTCCGGCGGCAACGCCGTGGACGCGGCCGTCGCCACCGCCGCCGCGCTCGGGGTCACCGAGCCCTACTCGGCGGGCATCGGCGGAGGCGGCTACTTCGTCTACTACGACGCCGCGTCCCGCCGCGTGCACACCATCGACGGACGCGAGACCGCCCCCGCGACGGCCACCGCCGCGCTGTTCCAGGAGAACGGCCTGCCCATCCCCTTCGCCGAGGGGCAGACCAGCGGCCTGGGGGTCGGCGTCCCCGGCACCCCCGCGACCTGGAAGAGCGCCCTGGACGCCTGGGGCACCCGCCCGCTGCGCCACCTGCTGGGGCCCGCCGAGAAACTGGCCCGGGACGGTTTCACCGTGGACGCCACCTTCCGCGCCCAGACCGAGGCCAACGAGGCCCGGTTCCGGGACTTCCCGGACACCCGCGAGCTGTTCCTGCCCGGCGGCGCCCTGCCGGTGGTCGGCTCCACCTTCAAGAACCCGGACCTGGCCGCCACGTACGCGGAACTCGCCCGCAAGGGGACCGGGGCGCTGTACCGGGGCCCGATCGCCGAGGACATCGTGCGGACGGTCCGCACGCCCCCGGTGGACCCCGCGGCCACCCGCAAGGTCCGGCCCGGCGACCTGACCGCCGAAGACCTGCGCACGTACGGGACCAAGCGGCAGGCCCCGACCCAGGTGAGCTACCGGGGCCTGGACGTCTACAGCATGGCCCCCTCGTCCTCCGGCGGCACCACCGTCGGCGAGGCCCTGAACATCCTGGAGCGCACCGACCTCTCGCGGCTGACCCCGGGGCAGTACCTGCACCGCTTCATCGAGGCCTCGCGGATCTCCTTCGCCGACCGGGGCCGCTGGGTCGGCGACCCGGCCGCCGAGAACGTGCCGACGAAGGAACTGCTCTCCCAGCGGTTCGCCGACTCGCGGGCCTGCCTGATCAAGCCCGACCAGGCCCTGACCAGCCCCCTGGCCCCCGGGGACCCGCGCAGTCCGGCGCCCTGCGCCACCACCGGGCAGGCGGCGCCCACCACGTACGAGGGGGAGAACACCACCCACCTGACGGTCGCCGACCGCTGGGGCAACGTGGTGTCCTACACCCTGACCATCGAGTCCACCGGCGGCAGCGCGATCACCGTCCCGGGCCGGGGCTTCCTCCTCAACAACGAGCTGACCGACTTCTCCTTCGCCCCGGCCGCGCCCGGCGTCCCGGACCCGAACCTGCCCGGGCCCGGCAAGCGGCCGCGGTCCTCCATGTCGCCGACGATCGTGCTCGAACACGGGCGGCCGCTGCTCGCGGTGGGCTCCCCGGGCGGCGCCACCATCATCACCACCGTCCTGCAGACCCTGACCGGCCACCTGGACCGGGGCCTGCCGCTGGTCGACGCGATCGCCGCGCCGCGGGCCAGCCAGCGCAACCAGACCACCACCGAGCTGGAGCCGGGTCTGTGGAACAGCCCGCTGAGGGCGGAGCTGGAAGCGCTCGGCCACGGCTTCCGGCAGAACCCGGAGATCGGCGCCGCGACCGGTGTGCAAAGGCTCCCTGACGGGCGCTGGCTGGCGGCAGCCGAGACCAGCCGCCGGGGCGGCGGATCGGCGATGGTGGTCCGCCCGCACGGCACGCCGTAGGGACCGGGCGCGCCGTTTCACACGGCGGTGAGGATCCTCGGGCCGTCGGCGGTGATCGCGACCGTGTGCTCCGCGTGCGCGGCGCGGCTGCCGTCGGCGGTGCGCAGGGTCCAGCCGTCCCCGTCGCACGTGTAGTCGTCGGTGCCGCCCGCGGTCAGCATCGGCTCGATCGCGAGGACCATGCCGGGGCGCAGCCTCATGCCGCGCCCCGGCGGCCCCTCGTTGGGCACGCCCGGGTCCTCGTGCATGCGCCGGCCCACGCCGTGGCCCCCGAAGCCGTCGGGGATGCCGTATCCGGCCGCGCGGCAGACGGTGCCCACCGCGTGCGCGATGTCGTCGATCCGGTTGCCGGGCACGGCCGCCGCGATGCCGGCGGCCAGGGCCGCCTCGGCCGTCTCGATGAGCCGCAGGTCGGCCGGGCGGGGCCGGCCGACGGTGAAGCTGACCGCCGCGTCACCGACCCAGCCGCCGAGCCGGGCCCCGCAGTCGATGCTGACCAGGTCGCCGTCGCGCAGCCGGTACGCGCCGGGGATCCCGTGCACGATGGCGTCGTTGACCGAGGTGCAGAGCACGCCGGGGAAGGGCACCGGCGCGAATTTCGGCCGGTAGCCGAGGAAGGGGGAGGAGGCGCCCGCCTCGCGGAGCACGCCGCGGGCCACCCCGTCCAGGTCCAGCAGGCAGACCCCCACCCGCGCGGCCTCCCGTACGGCCGCCAGGGCATGGGCGACGACGCGGCCGGCGGCACGCATCTCGTCGATCGCTTGGTCCGTCTTGAGTTCCACCATGCCAATAACTATACCGGTATAACTGTAACGGGATACTTATTGGCCAGCGGCGTAGGATGGGTGCATGGTCCGCACCCCCCTGACCCCTGAAGAGCGCGAGCGCGGCGAGCGGCTCGGCGCCCTGCTGCGCGAGGCGCGCGGCGCGCGCAGCATGGTCGAGATCGCGGCGGGAGCCGGGCTCTCGGCCGAGACCCTCCGCAAGATCGAGACCGGCCGGGCGCCCACACCCGCCTTCTTCACCGTGGCGGCCCTCGCCGAGGTGCTCGGGCTCTCCCTGGACGAGGTGCTGCGCCGCTGCGCGCCCGTCCCCGCGCCGGAACCCGTAAGGGCCTGAGAACACCCGCCCCAGGGAGTGTCCGGCGGCCGAACGGCCCAATCGGCGGTGGGGGCGCCGGGGTGCGGGGCAAGCGTGAGGGCGTGTCAGCCACGAACGCACCCCAGAGACTCGGTTTCGGACTCCTCGGCGCGCTCCTCGCGGGGGGTCTGCTCCTCGCGGCCTGCGCCGTGCCCGACGGCCGGGCCTCACCGCCGGGCACGCCCGGCGGGAACGCGCGCAGCAGGTGATCGCGGCGCCCGGAGGGTTGCTCCGGCCCGACACCGCCTAGGGTTCCGGCATGGACCTCGAAGAACTGGGCAGGGCGCGGTACGTCAGTCTCACCACCTTCCGCAAGGACGGCACGCCCGTGGCGACGCCGGTGTGGGCGGTGGCCGACGGGGCGGAGCTGTACGTGTGGACGCGCAGCGACGCATGGAAGGTCAAGCGGATCCGCAACAACCCCCGGGTCACCGTCACCGCGTGCGACGTGCGCGGACGCGTGCCGGAAGGGGCGTCCGTGCGGGAGGGCCAGGCCCGGCTGCTCGACGAGGCGGGCCTGAAGCGGGTGCGCGGGCTCATGCTGCGCAAGTACACCTGGCAGTTCTGGGCGGTGGACGTGCCCGCCATGGTGGCGCGGCGCGGGCGGCGGCCGCACACGGCGATAGCCGTCAAGCTTTGAGGTGCCCGTAGCCCGCCCGTAACACGGATGGGATCCAATGCGCCCATGGAGACCGCGACTTCGCCGGAGATCAGTCAATTCGCCGAGTACCTCCGGGGATTGACCCGGAGACTGGATCCCGGGGCAGGCTGGTACGGGGAGTTCCTGCGCCGTGATCCGGAGGGGCTGCAAGCCTGCCTCGACGGGGTCGCGATGCCGCCGTGGGACGTGGTCGACTCGCTGCTGCGGGATCTGGCGGCGGCGCGCGGCGAGGAACTCGCGGCGCGGGAGGCCGCGTACGCGGGCCGGCTGCGGGCCGCGGCGGTCACCGCGTGGGACGGGCTGCCGGGCGGCGCGGAACAGCTGCGGACCCAGTACGCGGCGGCGGTCGCGCAGCGGGCGGCCACCCGGGCCGCCGTGCGGAGCCTGACGGCGCGGGTCGGCGCCGCCGCCGACCCGGTGGAGGCGGACGCCCTCGCCCGGGAGCTCTCCTGGACCCACGACGACGCGGCCCGCGCCGCGGCCCGCCACGAGGACCTGTCGGCCCGCCTGTCGGCCCTCCGGGCGGCGCCGTGGCCCGCATCCCCGGCGACCCGGCCGGATCCGCTCCCCGGCGTCCCCCGCCAGCGCCCCCCGGCAGCGCAGCCCGCGCCCCCGCCGGCCGGTGCCCGGTGGACACCCCGTGCCGGGACTGCGCAGCCGGCGCCTGCCGCACCGGCGGCCCCGGCCTGCGCCGAGCCCCCGGCGCCGGTGTCCGCCGGGGCTCCGTGGGCGGGGCCGGGCG
>NZ_JBEZLA010000102.1:0-14897 GCF_040651925.1 Streptomyces sp. NPDC048349
TACGTCCAGTACGGGGGCATCCGGCCGGCACGCCGAGAGCACGCACCGGACACCGCTCCTTCACCACGGACCTCCGTCAGACACCCCCTAGGCGGCGAGGTCGCTCTCGTGCGGGCGCTGCCCGGCCGGCGGGGTCTGGGTCTGCGGCAGGCCGACCGGCCGGGGCCGCAGCCGCCCCTTGGCCCGTACGAGCCGCCCCAGGCGCGGGGAGGCGGCCACCGCGCGCACCACCGGGGTCAGCAGCGCCATCGCGAGCGGCGCGAGCACCAGGACGACGGCGGTGCCGAGGGCGAACGCGCCGATGACGTCGGTGGGGTAGTGGGCGCCCGCGTACACGCGGCAGACGCCCTCGACGACGGCCAGTGCGATCCCGATCACGCCGAGCCTGCGGTGGGCGAGGAACAGGCCCACGCCCAGGGCCATCGCGAGGGTGGCGTGGCTGCTGACGAAGGAGAAGTCGGCGCCTGCCAGTTCGGTTCCGAACCGCGCCCCGGAAGCGGTGTCGAGCACCTGGAGCCCCTCGTGCCGGCGGAACGGCCGGGGCCGGCCCACGAATTCACGCAGCGGGGCGTTCACGAGCAGCGCCAGTCCGGCGGCCAGCGGGGCCCACACCAGTGCCGCGAAGGACTCGACGGCCGTGCTCTCGTCCTGCCGCCGGGCGCCGTGCCAGCACCACAGGAGGAGCAGGACCAGCGCCAGCGGGATCCCGAACTCACCGATCAGGCCGACCGACCGGTCCACCCAGTCCGGCGCGCGCAGGGCCAGTCCGTTGATCTCGTACAGCAGGCTGACATCCAGGTTCGGCCCACCGGTCGTGAGTCCAGCCATGGTGATGCGGCCCCTTGCCCTTGCCGTGGTTCCCCTGCGGGCGCACGCCGGTGTGCGCCCCTTGGCCCCCCACTTGATCAACCCCCGTGTCCATGGAACGCCCGTTCTGGCAACTACGTTCCACTCTCCACTGAATGATCACTCCAACGTTATCGAAGAGAGACCGATCGTCGCAGCTCAGGGCCTTGGCTTAACGGAGCGTGGCTAGGGCGACTTGCTCGCCGCAGCACGCTCCGGAAGAGCCTGCGCACCATCCTTCGTCACGCGCGTCGCCCCGAAGTAGTCGGGCGTGTCGATCTTGTCGAAGCGGATCACCGCGCCGGTGTACGGGGCGTTGATCATGTAGCCGCCGCCCACGTAGAGCCCGACGTGCCGGATCTCCCGGGAATTCGTCAGATCATCGGAGAAGAACACGAGGTCGCCGGGCAGCAGTTGGTCGCGCGACGGATGCGGACCGGCGTTGTACTGGTCGTTCGCCACGCGCGGCAGCCCGATCCCCACCGTCTCGTACGCGGCCTTGGTCAGCCCCGAGCAGTCGAACCGCCCGTCCTGGTCGGGCGTCCCGTTGCCACCCCACAGGTACGGCGTGCCGAGCTGCTTCTGCGCGAAGTAGATGGCCCCGGCCGCCTGTTGCGAGGGCGCGACCCGCCCCACGGGCCGGGCGAAGCTCTTCGCGAGGGTCGTGATGGTCTTCACGTAGCCCTGGGTCTCCTTGTACGGCGGCACCCCCCGTACTTGATGACCGCATAGGCCCCCGCGTTGTAGGCGGCCAGCATGTTCGACGTCGCGTCACCCGGCACGCCGGCCACGGCCTTGGACAGCTCGCAGTCGTACGAGGCCGCCGAGGGGATCGCGTCGCCCGGGTCCCAGATGTCCCGGTCCCCGTCCCCGTCACCGTCGATGCCGTGGCCCGCCCACGTTCCGGGGATGAACTGCGCGATGCCGCGCGCGTCCGCCGGACTGACGGCGCTCGGGTTCCAGCCGCTCTCCGAATAGAGCTGGGCGGCGAGCAGAGCCGGGGTGATGGCCGGGCACAGGTTGCCCCACTTCTCCACCAGTGCCTGGTACTTGGCGGGCACGGCCCCCTTCGCGAGGCCCACGGCCCGGCCGCCCGCCCCGGCGGCCCCGACCAGGCCCGCTGCGGCCGAGTACGTCCCCACGACGAGCAGCGCCACGAAGGTCAGACACAACCCGATCCCGATCCCACCGGCCATCCAGAATCTGCGCACCCGTCAACCCTCCCCCATCCCCGTCACTTCAAGGTGTGATTCGGCCGTGTCGCACGTCCTGCCGCCCCCCTCGGAGACCCGAACAGGCGATGCGGGCACACGTCACCGACCCATCCTCAACGCGGACGAAGTCCACCGTCCAGTCCGCACGGGCGGCGGACGGGGCGGCGGACAGGGCGCACCGGCTACCGCGGCGCGACGAACAGGCTCTGCGCGCTGCGCCCGATGGGGCCCTTCTCGTCGTGCAGGGCGGCGTCCACGAGCCCGATGCCGGCCGCGTCCACGCTCGTACGGGACTGCACGCAGGCCCACTCGCCGACCGGATGACGGTGCAGATGGACCGTCAGGTCACCGTTGACAAAGACGAACCGGGAGAAGTCCAGCACCGAGCTGATGCCGTTGCCGGAGTCGGCGGCGACCAGCACCCGGTCCAGCGGACGGATCTCCTCCCCTGCGACGAGGGGCACCCCCATCCGCATCCAGCAGGTTCCGGGGCCGAGTTCCACGAAGGCGCCCTCGGTGAACCGGGCCTCCATCGCCGTGTGGTAGCCGGTTTCCCACGGCACCGGGAAGAACGGCTCCGCCTCGGCCTCCCCGGGCGGCGGCAGCTGCGGCCCCGGCGCCACGGCCGGCACCGCCTCCTCGGCCGCCCGGATGCGCAGGGCCCGCGCCACCATCACCGGCGACGCCGCGCCCGCCGGGGTCAGGAAGGCCTCGACCACCTCGGTGCCGCGCCCGGCCCGGAGCACGCTGGTGGTGATCTCCAGCGCGCCGATCGGCACCGGCCGGAAGATCTCGTACGTGATCCGGGCGATCCGCATGTCGGCGCGGGCGCCCGGCCGCTCCTCGACGGCCCGCCCGAGCAGGGCGGCCGGGGGACCGGCGTGCTGCGCATCCGGGTCCCACGGCCCGCGCGTGTACGCGGTGGCCAGGAACCGGCCGTCGTCGATCCGCTCGAAGAACCCCTCGGCAGCACCCATGACGCCCACGCTACCGACAGGTAACCGGCATCACCAGCCCTTGCCGGAGACCCGGCCGGACGCTCAGCGGGCGTCAGCGGGCGTCAGCGGGCGAACCCCAGCCCCACGCCCAGCCCCACCAGCACCGACCCGATGGCCCGGTTCAGCGCCTTCTGCGCCTTCAGCATCCGCTCCCGCAGCCGGGAGTTCGAGAAGAACAGCGCCACCGCCCCGAACCAGCCCAGGTGCGCCGCCGACATGAACAGCCCGTAGCCGGCCTGCTGCCACAGCGGGGTGTCCGGATTGACCACCTGCGTGAAGGTCGACACCACGAACAGCGTCGTCTTCGGGTTGAGGACGTTGGTCAAGAACCCCGACCGCATCGCCCCGAGCCGGGTCAGCTGCGGCTTGGACTCCAGATCGACGGCCACCTCGGCCCGCGCCCGGAAGGTCCGTATGCCGATCCACACCAGGTAGACCGCACCCGCCAGCTTGATCACGGTGAACAGGGTGGTGGAGGAGGCGATCAGCAGACCGACCCCGAGCATCGTGTAGGAGACGTGCACCAAGACACCGGCCGCGACGCCGGCGGCCGCGAACAGCCCGGTGGGCCGCCCGTAGAGGTAGCTGTTGCGGACGACCATGGCGAAATCGGCGCCGGGACTGATCACGGCGAGCAAGGTGATGACGGAGACTGCGATCACTTCTGTCATGGGCCGATGCTCACCGCCCACCCGCCCCCGATCAACCCCTGCCCCTTTCCTGATACTTGAGGATGGCCTCACCTCCGCCACCCCTCTCCCTGCGCCCCCGCCGCCCCGCGCAGGACGCACCGCTGCTGCGCACGGGGGTGCCCAACCGCGCCGAGCTGATCACCTGGGCCGGCCCGTCCCTCTCCTGGCCCCCGGACGACGCCCAGCTCGCCGCCTACGCCCCCGAGCCCGGCCGCCGCAGGTGGACCGCCGTGTCCCCCGACAGCCACCGCGTCGGGCACGTCTGCGTCCTCGGCCCCCGCCTCGGCCGGGTACTGATCGCCCCCGGCGCCCGCGACCGGGGCCTGGGCAGAGCCCTCGTCTCCCGGGCCGTCGACCTGTGCTTCGGCGAGCCGGCCCTGCCGGAGATCAGCCTCGGCGTCCGGGCCCACAACACGGCGGCCCTGCGCATCTACGAAACGCTCGGCTTCCGCACCGTGGGCCGCCTCGAGGGCGTCGAGCAGGTCGAAGGCGTCCCGTGGACCGCCGTCCAGATGCGGCTCACCGCCCCCGACCGGTAACAATGGACACGTGTCCCAGCGCCTCCCCCTCCTCCCCCTCCTCCAGGCCGACTGCGCGAACTGCTTCGCGCTGTGCTGCGTCGCCCTGCCCTTCGCCAAGTCCAACGACTTCGCCGTGAACAAGGCCGCCGGAACCCCCTGCACGAACCTCCGCGAGGACTTCCGCTGCGGCATCCACACCCGGCTGCGCGACACGGGCTTCCAGGGCTGCACGGTCTTCGACTGCTTCGGGGCGGGCCAGCAGGTGTCCCAGGTCACCTTCGGCGGCCGCGACTGGCGCAGCCACCCCGAGACCAGGGCGGAGATGTTCGACGTCTTCCCGGTGATGCGGCAGCTGCACGAACTGCTCTTCTACGCGGCCGAGGCCCTGACCCTCCCGGCCGCCGCCGCCCTCCACCCCCAGCTCCGCGAGGCGCTCGCGGAAACCGAGGCGTGCACCCGCGCGGACGCGGCCGCCCTCGCGGACCTGGACGTCGCCGCCCTCCGCCAGAAGATCAACACCCTGCTCCTGAAGACCAGCGAGCTCGTCCGGGCCAAGGTGCCGGGCCGCAAGAAGAACCACCGCGGAGCCGACCTGATGGGCGCCCGCCTGTCCGGCGCCGATCTGCGCGGCGCGAACCTCCGCGGCGCCTACCTGATCGCCGCCGACCTCAGCCGCGCCGACCTCCGCACGGCCGACCTCATCGGCGCCGACTTCCGCGACGCCAACCTCCGCGACGCGGACCTGCGCCACGCCCTCTTCCTCACACAACCCCAACTCAACGCAGCCCAAGGCACCCCCACCACCCGCATCCCCCCACACCTCACCCACCCCACCCACTGGACCTAACCCCCCCCCGGCCAATCCGGCCCCGCCGGGCCAACTCCAGCCCCGCCGGGCCATACGCCCCCGCGGGGCACTCCCCCGGGGCCATCCAGCCCCCGGGGCCATCCGGCCCCGCCGGGCCAATCCGGCCCCGCCGGGCCAACTCCAGCCCCGCCGGCGTTTGAGGCGCGGGGGCCCGGGGGCAGAGCCCCCGCAACGGCGCCGCACCCGCCCCTGCACCCTGCCCCCGCACCCGCCCCGGCACCGGCACCGGCACCGGCACCGGCACCGACTACACCCGCCCCAAAAACCCCCGCAAGGCGGCGTAAAAACCCTCCGCATCCCCCCACCGCACGCAGTGCCCCGCCGGCAACTCAACCAACCGCACCCCGGCCCTCCGCACCGTCATCTCCCGCGCGTGCTCCCCCGACAGCACCCCGCTCCGATCGCCCCGCACCAACAGCGTCGGCCTCCGCACCGCCAGCCAGTCCTCCCAGTGGTCCCCGTTCAGCCCCCGCTGCGACTCCACCACGTCCTCCACGGCACACGCGGTCCCCCAACCGTCCGCGTACTCCCGCAAGGCCCCCGCCAGGTACGGCGCCGCGCTCCCCACCCCCGCCAGGAACCCGGCCGGGGTAGCCGCCCGCCGCGGCCACTCCCGCGCGTACGACAGGTCGTCGTCGACGACCGCCCCTATGTCCTCGACCACCACCGCCCGCACCAGATCCGGCCGCCGCGCCGCGAGCTGATACGCGTTGACCCCGCCCAGGGAGTGCCCCACCACCACCGCGGGCCCCAGCCCCAGGTGCTCCAGTACGGCCGCGGCATCCGCCACGTACCCCTCCCGCGTGTACGCGGCGGCCCGGTCCGACTCCCCGTGACCCCGCTGGTCGAGCGCGATCACCCGCCACCGCGGACCCACCTCCCGCGCCAGGTCCCCGAAGCTCCGGCCGTCCTGGAAGTGCCCGTGCAGCGCGAGCAGCGGCGCCCCCGGACCGCCGAAATCCGTATAGGCCAGCCGCCGCCCGTCCGGCATCCGCACCACCCCCGGCATCGGCCCCAGCTTGTCGATGACCCTGCGGCGCAGCAGCTGGTACTCCTCCCAGCGCCTCGGCAGCCGCCCGCCCGGCCGCTTCCCCATCAGCCGGCCCGGCGTCACCGTCTGCCCGCGCCGGAACTGCTCCCGCGTCAGGTCGACCTGTATCCCTCCGGGCAGCACGTTCCAGCAGTGGAAGCCGTGCTGCACCCCGTCGAGCCAGACCTCGCCGACCATCAGCTCGCCGCCGACTATGTCCTGCACCACCAGCGCCGTGATGTCGCAGTGCCCCCAGGCCGGGTTGTCGGCCGTCCAGGGCGCCCGCTCCACATCGTCCGGCGAGCAGGTCTCGGCCGACCATCCTGCCCGGATGGCCGCCTCCACATCGGCGAGGGTCCACGGAGTCGTCGTCATTCCCCCAGCGTGCCGCACCCCACTGACAACGCCCCGAGCTCCGCGGCCACCGCGGAGGCCGGCCCCGCACCGCTGCCGGAAGGCGACCACCTCCAGCCAGCGCACCAGCTCGGAATCACCCTCCCGCCGGACCGGACCCGCGGACCACCCCGCAACACCCGGCCCACCTCGTCCGACTGACGGAAGGTCGCCCCACACCCCACTGCGCCGAACGGCGGCCCCTCCCGTCACCCCCCGCACGGCGAGACGGCAATCATTGCCCGGCGTCACCCCCCGTGATACACAGAGTGACCATACGTTCTTTCGCACACACACCGCACCTGCGCAGGTCAGAGCACAGAGGCGGGAAACGGGCCGGGAGATCGGGTAAAGAGAGCCGTCAAGTCGACGACGGCGGCGGTTTCATCAGCGAAGATAGTGCGTGACCCCTGCCGTCGGGCACGGGCTTCCGGAACTACCCATACAGGGGCGGTGAGTTACATGATCCTGGCAGCCGAAAAGGGCGACATCACCACCATCATCGGCGGAATCGCCCCGAACTGGGGGCCGTTCGGCAGTCTCGGCAACGAAGCGAAGGTCATGATTGAAGTGGTCATGGCCGTAGCGATCCTCCTCTGCCTCGGCATCGCCATCTGGGGCGCGGCCAAGCAGCGCATCGGCGCGACCGCCCTGCGCGACACCTTCAGCGCGGAACAGGGCAAAGGCCTGATCGTGGCCGGCCTCACGGGCGTCTTCATCATCGGCTCCCTGGGCACCCTGTTCACCATCGTCTACGGAATGGCCGTCTAGCCGGGCCACCGCGGCCGTACCTGACCAGGAATCACCACACCGCACCTACGCGGGAACCAGCACTACCGTCGTACGACGCGGAGGGGGCCGAAACGGAATGAGCAGCGAGGACCAGTACGGCGGCACGGGCCAGACCCGTACCCGCCTCCCGGACTCCCCCGCCGACCCGTACGGCCCCACCCGCCGCACCCCGCGCACCTCCCGCAGCCTCATCACGGTGGTCGGCGTGGTCGTCCTCCTGATCGCGGCCATCGCGTTCGCGAACCAGGGCCCGGACACCCCGACCTCCTCCCCGACGGGCACCACCCCGTCCACCTCCTCCACGAACCCCACAGGCACGACCCCCGTCACCGGCAAGAACGGCGCCATCCCCAGAGGCTTCGCCCACGACGAACAGGGCGCCCAATCAGCGGCGGCCAACTACGCCGTGGCCCTGGGCTCCGACGGCATGTTCAACCCGGCGCGCCGCCACGCCATCGTGGACGCGATCGCGGACGAGGGCAGTCGGACGAAGCTCCAGGCCGGATTCGACGCCGACTACTCGGCCGGCCTGCTCTCCCAGATCGGCCTGACGAAGGACGGTCTGGCGCCGACGGGCTCCACCTTCGTCAACCGGACGGTTCCGGCAGGGACCAAGGTGAAGAACTTCGCAGGTGAGGCCGCGTCGGTCGACGTGTGGTGCATCGGCATGTTCGGCCTCACCGGCGAAAAGTCCACCCGCCCCGTCACCAGCGGCTGGTTCACGATCTCCCTGACGCTCAAGTGGAACGGGTCCGACTGGAAGGTCGTCGAGTCCTCGCAGAAGGACGGCCCCACCCCGGTCACCGGCGACAACCCCGTATCCACCTCGGACGAGATCGGCAGCGCGGTCACCGAATTCGGAGGGTTCACCTATGCCCGGTAGTCACCGGCTCCCGCTCCGAAGGATCGGCGCCACCGCCGCGGCCCTCCAGACCGCGGTCATTCTCCTTGCCGCACGCGCCGCAGCCGCCCCGACACCGACCCCCACGCCCACTCCGGCGCCGAGCACGAGCAACGACCCCTGCTCCCTGATCGCCGGTCCGGCCCGGGAGTACTGCGACCGGGGCTCCGGTCAGGCCCCCCGCACCGGCCTCGCCCCCACCGACCCCGCCGACGCCCTCAACCCCCTGGCCTCCCTCGCCAAGGGCTGCGCCGACGCCGCCGCCTGGATCGTCGGCAAGCTCAGCGAAGCGGTCAAGGGCACGGCCGACGTCGACTTCACCAACCCGACCTTCCTCAAGCAGTACGCCGTCGTCTTCGCCGCCTCCACCATCCTGACCCTCGTCCTGTGGCTCTTCGCCGTCGCCAAGCGGGCCGTCCGCGGCGTCCCCCTCACCACCGCCCTCTCCGAGGCGATCGGCTTCCTCTGGCTCACCGTCCTCGCCTCCGCCTTCACCCCCCTGATCCTCTACACCGTCGTCTCGGCCACCGACGGCGTCACCGAAGTCATCGCCTCCGCCACCGGCGGCCAGACCGACGTCTTCTTCGGCTCCTTCTCCGAGGCCCTCAAGAAGGGCGACGACATCGGCGGCGGCCCGATCATGCTGATCGTGGTCGCCCTCGTCACCGTCCTCGCCGCCGGCATCCTCTTCCTCGAGCTGTTCATCCGGGCCGCCCTCCTCTACGTCGGCGCCCTCCTCGGCGTCGTCGTCTACGCGGGCCTCGTCGACCGGAACCTCTGGGGCCACGTCCGCCGCTGGGCGGGCATCATGATCGCCGTCATCCTGGTGAAGCCGGTCATCGTCATCGTCCTCGGCCTCGCGGGAGCCCTGGCCGGAGAGAAGGGCCCCAACGCCTTCTCCGCCGTCGTCACCGGTCTCGCGATCATCCTCCTGGCGATCTTCGCCTCCGCGATGATCTACCGCTTCGTACCCGGCTTCGGCGACGAGATCGTCTCCGCCCGCTCCAACCGCAGCAAGGCCACCGACGGCGCCCAGGCCGCCGCCGTCATCAGCTCCCCCGCCTCCCTCGTCTCCCAGGGCATCAAGACCCACAGCAGCCGCGGCGCCCACCGCGGAGGCGACGGCGGCGGCAGCACGCCCCGCCAAGCCAACCCCCTCTCCGGAGGCGTGGCCGCCCACAGCAGCCGTCCCCCCTCCGGCGGCGGGTCCGGCGGCGGATCCGTCCCCTCCGCCGCACCCCCGCCCCGCACGAGCACGAGTTCGAGTACGAGGAACACAGGAGGTGACGGGCGTTGACGACCCAGTCCCACCAGATGCACCCGGTCGCGCCCCGTCGCACGTATCTCATCGGCCGGGCCCGGCCGAACGCGATCGTCGGCAAGAACCGCGAGACCGGCGAGATCGCCCTGATCATCGCCGGGGCGTTCCTGGGCATGATGAGCGGACTGCTCGTCCCCGACCTCACCCTGCGCATCGTCAGCCTCGCCGGCTTCCCCATGCTCGCGCTCGCCGCCGTGTACGTCCCCTACAAGGGCCGCACCTTCTACCGCTGGTTCGAGATCAACCGGAGCTACAAGCGCACCCTGCGCCGCGGCACCACCTACCGCTCCACCGCCATGGAAGCGGGCACCCGTGCCGCCGACGGCCGCGAGGTCGAAGTCGGCCCGCCCCCCGGAATCGGCCGCATCAACTGGCTCGCCGCCCCCTTCGGCCCCGACGAGATCGCCGTACTCCTCCACGCGGACCGCAGAACCGTCACCGCCGCCATCGAGATCGAGGGCCCCGGCGTCGGCCTGCGCGACAGCGAGGACCAAGAGGCCCTCGTCGACCGCTTCGGCACCCTCCTCAAGCACGTGGCCAACGGCGACGGCTTCGTCACCCGCCTGCAAATGCTCGCCCGCACCCTGCCCGCCGACCCCGACGCCCACGCCAAGGACGTCGCCCAGCGCGGCGACACCAACGCCCCCGGCTGGCTGCGCGACTCGTACGACCAGCTCCAGTCGATGGTGTCCACCTCCTCCGAGCAGCACCGCGCCTACCTCGTCGCCTGCATGCACTACACCCGCGAGCTCGCCGCCGAGGCCCACACCATCGCCCGCGCCGCCACCCCCCACAAGGGCCGCAAGCCCAACCGCGACGCCGGCCTCGCCATCGTCATGGCCCGCGAGCTCACCGACATCTGCGCCCGCCTCGCCGAAGCCGACATCCGCGTCCGCCAGCCGCTGGGCCAGGGCCGCCTCGCCTCCCTCGTGCACTCCATGTACGACCCGGACCACCCCATCGACCACATCCAGGCCATGACCAAGCGCAACGCCTGGCCCGCCGAACTCGACGCGGTGGAGCCCACCTACCTCCAGGCCAAGACCCGCGAGTCCTCCACCCGCGCCCCCTGGTGCCACGCCACCGCGTGGGTGAAGGAATGGCCCATGACCCCCGTCGGCGTCAACTTCCTCGCCCCGCTCCTCGTCCACACCCCCGACGTCATCCGCACCGTCGCCGTCACCATGGACCTGGAACCCACCGAGGTCGCCATCGAGCGGATGCTGACGGAGAAGACCAACGACGAGGCCGACGCGAGCCGCGCCGCCAAGATGAACCGCACCGTCGACCCCCGCGACATCGCCGCCCACGGCCGGCTCGACCAGAGGGGTGAAGATCTCGCCAGCGGCGCTGCCGGGGTCAACCTCGTCGGGTACATCACGGTGTCCTCGCGTTCACCCGAAGCCCTCGCCCGCGACAAGCGCACCATCCGCGCCTCCGCCGGCAAGTCCTACCTGAAGCTCGAATGGTGCGACCGCGAGCACCACCGCGCCTTCGTCAACACCTTGCCGTTCGCCACCGGCATCCGACGCTAGCTGGAGGGAAGTGCCGCCCATGCGAGATCCCATGACAGCGCTGACGGACGCCTTCACCAGCTTCCTGTTCGGCAAAGTCGAAACCACGCGCCTGCCCGTACGCACCTCCACCGGGCAGGCGCAGGCCGTCTACCTGCCCACCGCCGCCCCCGGACTCGGCGACTCCGGGGTGATCATCGGACGCGAGGTCTACAGCGGCAAGGGCTACATCTACGACCCCTTCCAGCTGTACGGCCAGCAGCTCCCGGCACCCCACTGGCTGGTCCTCGGCGAATCCGGCAACGGCAAGTCGGCCCTCGAGAAGACCTACGTCCTGCGCCAGCTCCGCTTCAAGGACCGCCAGGTCGTCGTCCTCGACGCCCAGGGCGAGGACGGCGTCGGCGAATGGAACCTCATCGCCCAGCAGCTGGGGATAACCCCCATCCGCCTGGACCCCGTCGCCGCCAACGACTCCGGGATCCGCCTCAACCCCCTCGATCCGGCCATCACCACGACCGGCCAGCTCGCGCTGCTCCGGACCATCATCGAAGTCGCCATGGGCCACGGCCTCGACGAGCGCGCCGGCTTCGCGCTCAAGGTCGCGCACGCCTACGTCGTCGACACGATCCGCGACCGCCAGCCCGTCCTCACCGACATCGTGGAACAACTGCGCCACCCCGAAGCCGAATCGGCCCTCGCGATGAACGTCGACATAGACGATGTCCGCGCCTGGGGCCTCGACGTCGCGCTCGTCCTCGACCGCCTCGTCGACGGCGACCTGCGCGGCATGTTCGACGGCCCGACCACCGTCGGCATCGACCTCGACGCGCCGCTGATCGTCTTCGACCTCTCCCACATCGACCGCAACTCCATCGCCATGCCCATCCTCATGGCGATCGTCGGCGTCTGGCTGGAACACACCTGGATCCGGCCCGACCGCAAGAAGCGCATCTTCCTCGTCGAAGAGGCCTGGCACATCATCAACAGCCCCTTCGTCGCCCAGCTGTTCCAGCGCCTCCTGAAGTTCGGCCGCCGCCTCGGCCTGTCCTTCGTCGCCGTCGTCCACCACCTCTCCGACGTCGTCGACGGCGCGGCCGCACGCGAAGCCGCGGCCATCCTCAAAATGGCCTCCACCCGCACCATCTACGCCCAGAAAGCGGACGAAGCCCGCGCCACCGGCCTGGTGCTGGGCCTCCCCCGGTGGGCCGTGGAGATCATCCCGACCCTGACCCCGGGCATCGCCGTCTGGGACGTCAACGGCAACGTCCAGGTGGTCAAACACCTGATCACCGAAGCCGAACGCCCCCTCGTCTACACGGACCGCGCCATGACCGAGTCCTCGACCACCGACCGGCTCCACGACGACATGCTCGCCGCAGAACTGGAAGCGGAGGAACGCGCGCTGTCCATCGAACGCCGCCGGGGCAACGGCGGCCCGGGATCCGCGACCACGGTGGCCTGACCATGCACGACGCACGACGTACGGAGCCCCCCGCCCGCGCCGGGGGCATCCCGGACGGCCTGCTGATCGGGCTGCTGGCCTTCCTCCTCGGCCTCGCCGTCCTGGTCTGGTCGGCCACCGGCCTCGCCGCGTTCTTCGCCAAGGGCTCCTGGCCGGACACCGTCACGTTCACCCGCACCCCGGAAGCCGTCCGCGCCCTGATAGCGCAACCGCACGACATCCCGGGCGCCTGGCCCGACACCGACCCGGCGGCCCTCTCCGGCTGGGGCCTGTTCTGGGGCCTGTTCCTCAGCCAGCTCCTGGTGCTGTTCGTCCTCACCGTCTTCGCCATCGGCGTGATCGCCCGCACCAAATCCCGTCGCGCCCTGGCCAGACAGGCCGCGACCCGGGCCCCCGCACCGGACGACCCCCAGCCCGCCCCCCAGGCCCCCGCACCACCGGCCCCGACACCCGTACCGGCACCGGCCCCGACACCACAGGCCCGGCCACACCTCCCGGCGCAGGGTGCCGCGCCGACCGCGACCCCCCAACCGGCCGCCGCTCAGACCACCGCACCCCTACCCCGCCCCGAACGCCCCGCAAGACCGCACGCGGACGAGGCCTACCGCTACGGCTTCGGCTACGCCCCGCCTCCGCCGCCACCCCCCGCACTCGCCCCGCTCCCAGCCCGCATGGCCTACGCCGGCCCCGCCGACCGCCACCGCCTCGCAGCGCAGAGCATCGCCTCCGCGGAGGGCGCCGCCCTGGTCGTGACCTCCTCGCCCGCCCTCTGGGCCGAGACCAAGGACGCCCGCGCCAAACTCGGCCCGGTCCTCCTCTACGACCCCCAGCACCTGTGCGACACCCCGGCCCGCATGCACTGGAACCCGGCCGACGGCTGCGCCGACCGCGATACCGCCGCCGCCCGCGCCATCGCCCTGCTGGCCCCCGCACGCCCCCAAGCCCGCATGGACGCCGCGGTCGCCGATACGGCGGAAACGCTCCTGCGCAGCTGGCTCCAGGCGGCCGCCCTCGACGGCCGCCCCTTCAAGCAGCTGCACCGCTGGACCCAGGGCAACGGCGCCCAGGAGCCGGTCCGCATCCTGCGCACCCATCCCCAGGCGGCCCCCGGCGCGGCCGGCGAGCTGGAGAGCGCCCTGACCGCCCATCCCGAACGCCGCGAGCTGGCCCAGCACCTGACGGCCCGGTCCCTCTCCTGCCTGACCTCGATCCACATCCGCGAGGCCTGCAACCCGAACCGAACCGATTCCCTCACGCTGGCTTCGTTCGTCACCGAAGGGGGCACCCTCTACATGGTGGGCGAACCCTTGGAAGACCCCCGCACCCACCCGGGTGCGATGCCGTTGCTCACCGCACTCGCCGCTGACGTGGTCGAGCACGGCCGCCGCATGGCCGCACGGTCATCCCACGGTCGGCTCGACCCACCACTCGCGCTCGTCCTGGACGACATCGCGGCGGTCGCCCCGATCCCCCAGCTACCGGACCTCCTGACGGACGAGACGCTCCCGCTCCTCGCCCTGTGCCGCAGCCGCGAACAGGCCCGCTCCCGCTGGCCCGACGCCGAGCTGGCCTAGACGACCGCCAGCCGCTGGAGCACGTACTCCCGCTCCTGGGCGGACGGATCGGTGGGCACCGGCACGACGTTCCCCGTCGCCTCGAACCCGAAGCGCCGGTAGAAGCCCGCGGCCCGCGCATTGTCCTCGTGCACGAAGAGCCGTGCGCGCTCCAGCGCCGGCGCCTCCAGCGACCAAACCCACTCGAGCGCAGCCTCGAAGAGCCTCTCGGTCAGCCCGGTACCCCGCTGATCCGGCCGTACGAACACACCCACCAGATGCCCTTGGTCCTGCTCGATGACCCGGTCGAAGATGTCGGTGGTCCCGCTCTCCTCCACGAGGACGGTCACCGATCCGACCCATTCACCCCCGGGCCCTTCGGCAACGAACTGCCGCGCCGCCCGCCCGTGCGACCCCCCTTCGGCCCGCCCCTGCCAGAACTCATCGCTCCGGCCCTCGGCCTCCTCCACGGTCTCCAGGAACGCCACGGGAGCCGCGGGATCATTCAGCGCGGCAATCCGCAACTCTTTGACCTTCTTCCACTCGTCTCCACGCACCGGCCGTATCACGTACTGATTCATGGTCGAAGATCCTAGCGCCGCCCTCTGGACGCTCACTCTTGGACGCTCATGACCGTGAACGCAGAAAAGCCCCGCACCGGACCCTTACGGGTCTGGTGCGGGGCTTCCGCAATGACTGTTCGGCGGCGTCCTACTCTCCCACAGGGTCCCCCCTGCAGTACCATCGGCGCTGAAAGGCTTAGCTTCCGGGTTCGGAATGTAACCGGGCGTT
>NZ_JBEZLA010000103.1:0-13968 GCF_040651925.1 Streptomyces sp. NPDC048349
CCCCCGGGGGGCGTTGGCGGCGGGGGGGCCGGGGGCCCGGCCCCCGGCAGCGGCGCCGCGCCCGGCCGGCTACAGCGGCGGCGGCTCCGGCCGGTCCTGGGGCCCGCGCCCCGACAGGACCTCTCCGTAGGCCTGCATGAGGTCCGGCAGCCGCAGCGTCGCCAGGTCGTCACGGGACGGCTCGCCGGGAAAGCCCGCCAGCCGCAGGTCCCGGTACGCGCAGCTCTTCTCGTACAGCGTCCGCAGGAACCGCCCGTTGCCCAGCTCGTCGATCCAGCCCTGCTCCACCACGTGCCCGCTGATGCTGCGCAGCTCCTCCAGGGCCTCCTCGTCCCAGCGGTCCCCGTTCGCGTCCGCCAGCACCCCGCCGATCGCGGTCAGCTCCGGCGGCCGGTAGCTGGGGAAGTCCACCCGGGAGGTGAACCGCGAGGACAGGCCCGGATTGGCGGCCAGCAGCCGGTCCATCCCGGCCGGATATCCCGCCAGGATGACCACCAGGTGGTCCCGGTTGTCCTCGGCCCGCTTCAGCAGCACCTGGAGGGCCTCGTCCCCGTACGCGTCGCCTTTGCTGTAGCCCGAGTTGGACAGCGAGTACGCCTCGTCCACGAACAGCACCCCGCCGATCGCCGAGTCGATCAGCTCGTTCGCCTTCACGGCCGTCTGGCCGAGGAACTCGCCCACCAGATCAGCCCGTTGCGCCTCCACCAGGTGGTCGCCGCCCAGCAGCCCCAGCGCGTAGAACACCCGGCCCAGGATCCGGGCCACCGTCGTCTTGCCCGTACCGGAGGGCCCGGAGAAGACGAAGTGCCGTTTCGGCGGCTGCACCGGAAGGCCCTGAACGGCCCGCAGCCGCGCCATGTGCAGTTGCGCGGACAGCGCCTTCACCTGCCGCTTGACCGGCTCCAGCCCCACCATCCGCTCCAGCTCCGCCAGCGCCTCGGCGAGCGCCTGCGGGTCCGCGGGTCCGGCCGGCAGCCCCGCGGGCGCACCCTGCGGCGGAATGGACGCCTTGCGCCGTACGCCCTCCACCCGGCCCGCGGGCGGCGTCGCCGCGCCCAGCGGATCGGGCTCCGCCTGCCCGTCCGCCGCGATGTCCTGGACGGGCCCGCCCCCGCCCAGCGCCACCGCCGCGAGGTCCCCGCCCGCCGGGGGCGGCCCGTGCCCGCCGTAGCCGCCGAACCCGGAGTACCCGGCCATCCCCGCCATGCCGTCGGTGTCGTCGCCGTCCTCGATGGCCGTCAGGCGGGCCGCGGTGTCCATGAACGAGGGGTCCACCCGGTGCACCGCCCGGTACAGCGGCAGCGCCGCCGCGCTGCGCCCGGTGCCCTCGTGCGCCCGGGCCAGCCAGTACCGCAGCTCCTTGCGCTGCGGCTGTTCGCTGCGACATCGCATCAGCGCTGCCGACAGCATCGGCTCCGCCTGCCCGTACATCTCCAGCCGGACCCGGGCCATCCCGCCGAACAGCCCCGCCTCGATGCCCAGCAGCGGATCGTCCACCAGCGGCTCGGTCTGCCGGACCAATTGCTCCCAGTCCTTGACCAGGTAGGCCCGGCAGGCGTGCAGGAACCGCACCTGCGGATCGGTGTCCACCGGGGGCAGGGCGGCGAGCGCCTGGTCGAGCTCGGGCACGTGGCGGCCGTCCAGCCAGTGCGAGGCGTGGGCCAGCAGCAGGTCCCGCCGGCTCTCCAGTACCGGCTGCACCCACCAGCCCAGCCAGTACCAGGAGTTCAGCGTCCGCCGGTGCCGGGCGCGCTGTTCGCCGAAGCGGTCCCGGTGGGCGTACATGCGCAATAACGCGTCGGTGGTGTCCACCCGCAGCGCGTGCAGCCCCAGCCAGGCGTCGGCCATCGTGGGGTCGAGCCGCACGGCCGCCCGGAACTCCTCCTCGGCCTGCGGGTAGGCGCCCATGGTGCAGGCGTCGACCCCGCGCAGCCAGGCGAGTTCGGCCGGGGCGTGCGTGCTGCCCGGCGTGCCGAAATCCATCACGTCCCCCACAAGCCTGCCCCCGTGGTGCGCGGCAACCCCCGCTTCGAGCGCGCGCGTTGCCCTGCGCCGATGAAATCAGGGCTGCATCGTACCTGCGGTTTCGCACCTTACGTAGGGTGCGAGGGGCAGGGTTAGGGGGTGTGTCCCCCGCGCGCCCGGTGACTGAGGGTGAGGGTGCGGCAGGGCCGGGGGCAGGACGAAGCCCCCGATCACGGGGGAACGATCGGGGGCTCCGTGTGCGCGGAGGCCGGTGAAAGCCCCGCATTGAGAACGTAAGGCCGTGGCGGTCCCCAGGTCAAGCAGGTCGGTGGAGCCCCGGCGGAGCGGACGTGCGGGAGGGCTCAGGCCCGGGGGAGTCCGTTACCTTCGGTGACGGAAGCAGGTGTTCGCGGGGTCGCACGCGTCCCGGAAGACCACTCGTATCCCGTACCGCTCTGGCGTACCAAGGTGTCGGCGAAGGGGCGCGAAGGGTCGTCCGAGAAGTGCGCGAGCTCCGCGCGCTCCCATCCGTCCCAGAAATCGGAAAGTTCACGCCCGTCCCGGTTTCGCCCCCGCCCCCACGACTGCTCGCGCGGCGTCTCCATCCACAGCAGCCGCGCCAGGTGCGGGCGCAGCGCCCGCCGCCCGGCGCCCACCCCCTCGAGGAGGAGCACCGGTGCCGGCTCCAGCACGCGCTCCGGGCCGAAGCGGCGCTCCACCCAGTCGTAGGGGGCCCAGCGGGCGGGCCGCCCGGAGGCCAGCGGCTCCAGCACCTGCGTCCGCAGCCGCTCCTGCCAGCCGAACAGCTCCTCGTGGGTGGCCACGTCGTCCAGGTGCAGCACCGGGGCCCCGCCCAGGGCGTCCGCCAGGCGCGCGGCGAAGGTGCTCTTCCCGGACCCCGCGTGCCCGTCGATCCCGACGAGCCGTACCGGGCCGAGGGACGGGGGCACCGCGGCGAGTTCCCGCGCGAGGGGTTCGAGTGACAGGTGCGGCTCCACCCGACCAGCGTAGACAGGGCCGACACGAGCCGCGGCTTCGGCCCGCGGCTGCCGGGAAAGGTGAAACTACCGAAGCACCGACCCACCCTGGGGGAACCCCGCGATGACCGCACCCACACCGCGCAGGGCCGTACTCGTCGCCGCACTCGCCGTCGCCACGGCGGCCACCGCAGCCACCGTCTCCAGCGGCACTGCCTCAGCGGCCGCCCCGTCCTCCCCCCGGGCCTCCGGCCGGAGCGTCGACAACCGTTTCTGGTTCTCGTACCGCCACTGGCTGGCGGGGGCGCACCAGGGCACCGCCGCCGTCGACGGCGCCCGCCCGGGCCTGGAGATCAGGACCCCGGCGGGCCGCACCGAGTACGCCGACCCGCACACCGGCAAGAAGGGCGTCTGGGAGTACGCCACCTGGACCTCCCCGGTGCACCGCTCGGCCGTCCCCGCCACGGAGGCCGTCGCGTCCTGGAACGCCCGCACCCCCGCCGGGACCTGGATCCGCATCGAACTGCGGGCCACCTACCACGACGGCACGTTCACCCCCTGGTACGTCATGGGCCGCTGGGCCTCCGGGGACGGTGACATCCGCCGCACCTCCGTGGACGGCCAGACCGACGGCCGGTCCACCGTCTGGACCGACACCCTGGCCGTCGACACCGCGGCGGGCGGCCCGCGCATCACCGCCTGGCAGCTGCGCCTGACCCTGTACCGCAGGCCCGGAGCCGACCGCGGGCCCACCGTGTGGCTCGCCGGAGCGATGGTCTCCGACGTCCCGGACCGCTTCACCGTCCCCGCGTCGACCCCCTCCGGGCAGGCCCACGAGCTGAAGGTCCCGCGCTACTCCCAGGAGGTCCACAGGGGGCGCTACCCCGAGTACGACAACGGGGGAGAGGCGTGGTGCAGCCCCACCTCCTCCCAGATGGTCGTCGAATTCTGGGGCCACCGGGCCGCCGCCGCCTCCACGGCCTGGGTCGACCCGAAGTACTCCGACCCGCAGGTGTGCCACGCGGCCCGCTCCACCTACGACGCCGCCTACAAGGGCTGCGGCAACTGGCCCTTCAACGCCGCCTACGCCGCCACCTACCCCGGGCTCGCGGGCGTCGTCACCCGCCTCGCCTCCCTCGCCGACCTCGAGGTCCTGGTCCGTGCCGGGATCCCGGCCATCACTTCCCAGTCCTTCCTGGCCGAGGAGCTCACGGGCGCCGGGTACGGCACCGCGGGCCACCTGATGACCGTCACCGGGTTCACGGCCACCGGGGACGTGGTCGTCAACGATCCCCACGCACCCGACAACCCGTCCGTACGGCGTGTCTACCAGCGCCGCCAGTTCGAGAACGCCTGGCTGCGCACCAAGCGCCACAACGCGTCGGGGAAGGTCGTCTCCGGTCCCGGAGGGGTCTGCTACCTCTACGCGCCGACCGTGCCGGACCCGGCCCGGACCGCGGCCCTGCGTGCGGTCGGAGTGCTCTGAAAACGCCCGGAAACCCACCTTTGACCCGATGCCCCGGATAGGTGGAACATAATGGGGTAAATGGCACATAAAGGCTTCTCAAGGAGAGGCGGCACGCCATGACCACCCATTCGAGCATCGAGCACCACCCCGACCTCGCCGAAATGCGCACGCGCTTCGAGCGGGTGACCAGCACCCCCGCAGCGCAGGCCGTGGAGGCATTGTCCCTGGTCACCGGCCTGTACCTGGCGGCCTCCCCATGGATCGCCGGGTTCAGCACCCTCACCCCGCTGGCCATCAACAACCTGATCGCCGGCCTGGCGTTCTGCCTGTGCATGGGCGGTCTGGGTTCTGCCTACGAACGCACCCACGCCATGGCGTGGACCGCGGTCGCCCTCGGTGCATGGACGATCATCGCCCCGTGGGCCATCGCCGGTGAGATGGACACGACCCGCACGGTGGTCAGCAACATCATCACCGGCGCGCTCGCCCTGTGCCTCGGCCTCGCGATGGCGGCGATGGCCCGCCGCGAGAGGGAGGCCCGCATGTGACGGGGATGCCATAGGGCTCCCCTCGGCCGGGCCCCGGCCGCCTCCCTCCGGGCGGCCGGGGCCCGGCGGCGTGACGTGCGCCACCAGTGACGCCCGTCTCTACCGCGAAGGCCGCGAACCCTGGCACATTGGACACCATGACCGCCCACAGCGCCGCAGCCGCAGCCGACGCCCCCGCCCGCAACCTCGTCCGCACCGGAGGTCCCAAGGACGACGGATCCTCCTGGCTCGAGCACGTGCTCGGCTGGACGCTCGTCGTGGTGGTGGCCATGTTCGTCACCCAGGTCGGCTGGCTGTAGCCCTCCCCGCACCTCCCCCTCCCGCCGCACTCCGCGCGCCCGTCACGTTCGTCGTGGCGGGCGTTTTCGCGTCCCCGGACGGCGGGGCCGTTTGACGGCGGTGGATCACCTGCACTATTCCCGGGAGGTGGCCGAGGCCCCGGCGGCCACCCCGCACCCGACCCGAAGGCCGTGCACATGGCGTACCGGCGGCCGGATAGCGAAGGACTCCTGGCACCGAGCCCCGGCGTGGGCACCTCCGTACGGCGCTCCTCCGTCCACCCGGGCCCGGACCGGGAGGACCCACGGCGGCGCCACCGGCGGCGCCACCTGCGCCACCGGCGTCACCTTCACCATCGCCCCGGCCGGGACCCCACGACCACCGGCGTCCGCACCCCCACCCCCTCCCCAAGGGACCCCTCATGGCCACGAAGAAGAACCTTCAAGCCGACCGCACCAGCCTCTCCCACAAGGTCCGCTACGCACTGGGACACCCGACCCGCATCGCTCCGTACGTCCGCCGCGCCGCACGCGACGCCTGGCTGCGCCACAAGCACCCCGACCACGTGTCGTACTACCGGGCCGTCATGGCCCACGACACCGGCCGCAACCCGGAGGCCGCCGTCGGGAGCCAGAGCCACGACCGCTGGCTGGCCCTGGGCAAGATGCAGTTCGACTACCTGCTGGAACACGGCCTCACCCCCGCCCACCGCATGCTCGACATCGGCTGCGGCAACCTGCGGGCCGGCTGGCGCTTCATCGAGCACCTCGACCCCGGCCACTACTACGGCATCGACATCTCGCCCGACATCCTGATCTCCGCCAAGGAGACCCTGACCCGGCAGCGCCTGCAGGACAAGCTGCCGCACCTGACGCTCACTGGCGACCTCACCCTGGACTTCCTCCCCGACCGCCACTTCGACGTGGTGCACGCCCACAGCGTCTTCTCCCACTCCCCGATCGCGATCATCGACGAGTGCCTGGCACACGTGGAACGCGTACTGGCCCCGGGCGGCTGGTTCGACTTCACCTTCGACCGCACCGAGGGCACCGAGCACCAGGTCCTGCGGGAGGACTTCTACTACCGCACCGAGACCCTCGTGGACCTCGCCGCGCGGCACGGCCTCAAGGCCCGCTTCATGGACGACTGGGAGCGGCTCGGCCACGGCCAGTCGAAGATCCGCGTCACGGCCGGCTGACCCGCGGACCGCGCCCGTCCGCTGCCCCCCGTCCGCGGCCGCGCCGCGCCCCCGCGCGCGGCGGCTCCGTCCGCGGGATCACGAGGATTCCAGCCCCAGCCCGTCGGTGACGATCACATCGGAGGTGACGAGCGCCTGCTCGGCCGTGACCCGGGTCATGAAGACGAACGGCGAACCTTCCCCGGGTCCATGACCGTGCCGGTGTCCTTGCCGAAGCCCTTGCTCATGATGGTGCCTCCCGTACGTCGTCCCGAGCGCAGGGGAAGTGCTGTCAGGGTGCTGCCATACTTCAGCCGTCCGGTGGCAGTTCGAGGCTAGGGCCGAATTTGAATAATAGTCAACAGCGCGGCAAGACGGGTCGTTCGCAGGTCCGCAGGGCCGAACTCATAGCGACCGGGCGCAAGTTGTTCGCCGACACCTCGTACGACGCACTGTCCGTGGACGACATCGCCAAGCACGCGGGCGTCGCCAAGGGGCTGATCTACTACTACTTCAAGAGCAAGCGCGGCTACTACCTCGCCATCGTCGAGGACTCCGTCTGCGAGCTCGTCGCCCGCGCCGCCGGGGAGCCCGACCTCCCGGCCGCCGAGCGGGTCCGGCGCACCGTCGACGGCTACCTGTACTACGCCGAGCACCACCACGCCGCCTACCGGACCATCGTCACCGGCGGCGTCGGCTCCGACGCCGAGGTGCTGGCCATCCGCGACGCCGTCCGCGAGGAACTGGTCGCCACCATCGCCGAGGGTGCCTACGGGCAGCGCACGCTCCCGCCGATCGCCCGGCTCGCGCTCGTGGGCTGGCTCTCCTCGGTCGAGGGGATCACCCTGGAATGGACCGGCGCCCTCGGCGCGGGCGCGGCCGATCAGCCCGACCGGACCCGGCTCGGGGCCCTCCTGGTGCGCCAGCTGCGTACGACGTTGGAGGTCATCGAGGAGTTCGTCCCGGAGTGCCCCGCTCCGCCCACAACCGGGGAGGCCCCCGGATCACGGGATGATCTTGCGCCGGTGACGGGAAGCCCCTGATCGGGCATACTCAACCCGCCGCAGCCGCTGAACAGCCCCTTCCGTGATCCGGAAGGGCAGCATCGGCTGTGAGAGCACCGAGATCCGGCGGCGCGTCCCACACCTCACGCGTCGCCGCCGTGCCCGACCAGGGAGGAGAGCGCCGCCATGACAGACCGCGCCCCGCAGACGGTGGACCGTCAGCTGCCCACCGAGGAGTCCCGGGACCTCCTCGCCCTCGTACGTGAGATCGCGCAGCGCGAGGTCCGCCCCAAGGCCGCCGAGGAGGAGGACGCCGGGCGGTTCCCCCGCGAGGTCTTCACCCTGCTCTCCGACGCGGGGCTCCTGGGCCTCCCCTACGCCGGAGAGTTCGGCGGCGGCGAGCAGCCCTACGAGGTCTACCTCCAGGTCCTGGAGGAGCTGGCCGCGGCCCGCCTGACCGTCGGCCTCGGCGTCAGCGTGCACTCCCTGGCCTGCCACGGCCTGGCCGGCTACGGCACCAAGGAGCAGCAGGCCGCCCACCTGCCCGACATGCTCGGCGGCGGGCTGCTCGGCGCGTACTGCCTCTCCGAGCCGGCCGCCGGCTCCGACGCCGCCTCGTTGACCACCAAGGCGGTGCGCGACGGCGACGACTGGATCATCACCGGCACCAAGGCGTGGATCACCCACGGCGGGGTCGCCGACTTCTACACGGTCCTGGCGCGCACCGGCGTCGAGGGGCCCAAGGGCATCACCGCCTTCCTGGTCCCCGGCGACGCCGAGGGCCTGACCGCGGCCGTGCCCGAGAAGAAGATGGGCATGAAGGGCTCGCCCACCGCCCAGCTGCACTTCGACGGGGTGCGGGTTTCCGACGCGCGCCGCATCGGCGAAGAGGGCCAGGGCTTCGGCATCGCCCTGGCCGCGCTCGACGCCGGGCGCCTCGGCATCGCGGCCTGCGCCATCGGCGTCGCGCAGGCGGCGCTGGACGAGGCCCTGGCGTACGCGCTGGACCGCAAGCAGTTCGGGCACCCGATCGCGGACTTCCAGGGGCTGCGCTTCATGCTGGCCGACATGGCCACCAAGATCGAAGCGGGTCGCGCGCTCTACCTCGCGGCGGCGCGGCTGCGGGACGCGGGCAAGCCGTTCTCCCGCCAGGCGGCGATGGCCAAGCTGTTCTGCACGGACGCGGCGATGGCGGTCACCACGGACGCGGTCCAGATCCTCGGCGGCTACGGCTACACCGCGGACTTCCCGGTCGAGCGGCTGATGCGGGAGGCGAAGGTGCTCCAGATCGTCGAGGGCACCAACCAGATCCAGCGCATGGTCATCGCCCGCCACCTGGCGGGGCCGGAGACGCGCTAGTCGCGCAGGTCGTCCGCGTGCGGTTTCCGCCCGGCGGCTGCCGGGCTGCGGGGCTGCCGGGCTGCCGGCGCCGTGGGCGCGGGACCGGGCCGGGTCCGCGCGCCCCGCTCGCGGGTCAGCCCCCGAAGAGCGGGCCGTTCGGCCAGATCGGGGAGGAGGCGATCCGGGACCACTCCGGATCGCGCCGTCCCGGCACCGTCCGGCCGTCCTCGGTCCAGCGGGCGACCAGCGCACTGTAGATCGGCGGGTCGGGAAACCGCTGCCGCGGCCCGGACCCCGGCCCCTGCTGAACCGATTCTTCGTAACCGGACAGCACCTGCCGCCGTCGGCGTCCCGTCCGTGGCGTGGAAGTCTCAACCGTGGTCATGCCGGGGCAACGCGGCAATCCGCCCCCGGGTAATCGCCTGGCCCGTCCGGGGATCCGTTCGAGGGGTACCCGCCCGCCGTACAGATCCACGTGCACCGCAGCGGACGATCCACGCGAAAAGCCGGTGCCGCGCAGCGATGAGCTGCGCGGCACCGGCCGTCGTGCTTCGTGCCAGGCGGTTATGCGTCGGTCGGAAGGTCGGCCTTCGTTCGCCGGTGCTTGATCCAGCTCCAGCTCTCACTGACCGCCGACACGGTGATGACGACGAACAGCCCCTTGTAGAACAACTCCACCGGGCTGAGGTCCGTCACGCTGTCCAGCGTCAGGGACGCGGCGATGGCCCAGATGACCCACACCTGTACCAGGGCCCTGTTCCGTCGGCTCTTCGTCATGTCGCACCCTCTTCCCGTCGCATCAGAACCTACCGCGCCACTTCCGGTAGGCGGTCTTGCGGTAGGTGTACGGCGTCGTGGAGTTGACGAAGTACGCCTTGCCGTTCCCGATGAACCGGCTGGTGTGCCGGTACAGGTTGCGACCGTGCCACAAGGTCCTCTTCGTGCTCTTCACCACGTACCCGGTGAGGGCGCAGTTGCGGAAGCCGCCCGAGCTGCAGGAGCGCCTGACGTACTTGAACGTACGCACGGGGTTGCGCACGTGCCGCCACCGCAGCCTGAGCGAGGCCTTGAGGACGGGGCCCGCGTACCGGAAGGACGCGACACCGAGGCCGAACATGACCGCGGAGTGGAGCATGTCGACGCTCGCGTGCCGCTGGCGCTGCTGGTTCCACCACTTCTTCGGGCTCCACCACCTGCCGTCGAGGTCGTACTGGTTGACGGGGTCCCCGGGGTAGGCGTAGGCGTTGTCGCCGCCGCCGTACACGGGGTCGGTGCTCAGGAAGCGCCCGGTCGCCGGGTTGTAGAGGCGGACACCCATCAGCATGACGCCGGTCAGCGTCTCGCTCGAGCGCTGCTTGGCACCCAGCCAGTTGTAGCGGGTGGCCGCCTGGCCGGCGCGCGGGTTGCCGAACTCGTCGTTGTCCAGGGCCACCGGCGGCTTCGAGACATCCAGCGGAAGCTGGAGCGCCACGTCGCCGTGGATGTTGGTGAGCTGGAGGACGACGTCGCCCGTCGTGCTCGTCGTGGCGGCCAGGTCTCCCGAAGCCGAGTCGACGTTGCGGGTCAGCGCGCCGGAGCCCAGGTCCTCCGTGATCCAGCGCGGGTTGTCGCCGTCGCTGTCGTAGTGGTTGGTCTTGACGCCGGTCTGGGTCCAGGCCGATCCGCTGTAGCTCTCGGTCTTCCAGGACCGGAAGCGGTGGTTGGCGTCGAGCTGCCAGGTCTGGCGGTTGCTGCCCGCGACCTGCTGGTGCACCAGGTCGTTCGCGTAGTAGCCGATGGTGGAGCCGGGCAGTGCCGAGGTGCGGCCGAAGGCGTCGTAGGTGTAGCCGCTGTCGGTGATGCGGTCGGCGCTGTCGTAGGTGTGGCTGGTGGCCGTTCCTCCGGTGGTGGGGCAGTCCGCGCCGGGGGTGCCGACCGCCGCCGTCAGGGACGTGCGGTTGGTGCGCTTGTCGAGCGCGTAGCTCCGCTTGGTGCAGACCGTGTCGGCCGTTTCGTCGACGGACGTCAGGCGACCGACGGCGTCGTAGCCGTAGCGCTGCCCCGACCAGCCCGCGTGCGCGCTGACCTGGCCGTGGATGGACTCGGTCGTGCTGTCGGACACGACGACCGTGCCGTCACTGTCGCGGGTGTACGTGCGGTTGACCGTGGCGCCGGTGGTGTCCTCGGTGACCTTGAGGGTGTAACCGCCGGGCAGCTTCTCGCTGGTGACCGAACCGTCGGCGTCGTAGGTGGCCTGGAAGACACCGGCGACGGAGTCGCTGGTCTTCGTCGCCATGCCGCGGGGCTCGATGGCGTGGTCGTAGGTGTACGTGACCGTCGAGGGCGTGCTGTCGCTGACCTTGACCTTGCGGTCCAGGATGTCGAACTCGCTGGTCGTGGTGCCGCCGTCGGCGTCCGTGTACGAGGTCTGGCGTCCGAGCTTGTCGTACGCCCTCGTGATCGTGCCGCCGGTCGGCGAGACCGTCTTGACGGGCCGCCCGCTGGCGGGGTCGTACTCGCTGGTGGTGTCCGGAACGGGCTCCCCGACACCGCCGGTCACGGCCACGGTGGTGGATCGGCCGGCGCCGTCGTAGCTGGTGGTGACGGTGCGGCTGACGCCGTTCGCGGCAGAGGTGACCTTGGCGGGATTGCCCCACCAGTCGTACTCGGTGGTGGTCTTGGGCAACTCGGCCGGGTTGGAGCCGCCGCCCGTGATGACCCCGCCGGGCCCCGTGGAGCAGATGAGGTCGGCCCACTCGGGACGGCCCTGGCAGGCGCCGGTGCCCGTCGCGGACCAGTACGCGGTGACGCGGGTTCCGGCATCGCTCCCGTTGGATCCGGGCAGGAGCTGCTTGACCACGCGCCCCTGGTCGTCGTACTCGGTGGTCTCGGTGATGGCGAGGCCGCCCGGGTCCTTGACCGTCTGGGTGGGCAGGCCCTTGACCCAGTCGTACACCGTCTGGGTCACGCGGTTCTCACCCTGGACCGCCGGGTACTCGCGCACCTGGGCGCCCGAGGTGACCTTGGTGATCTGGTCCCTGACCTTCGCGGTGCCGTCGGTGGGACGGCCCGCGTCGTACTCGTTCACGCTCCAGGCGCGGGCGGTGACCGAGGTGCCCGCCGTGACCAGGGTGGTCGCACCGGACTTCAGGTCGGCGGTGAGGTCGATGCGCCGCAGCGGACCGAACTCCTCCAGCTCCCGCGTGCCGTTCTCGTTGTAGACCGAGGTCGTGGCGAGCAGGTTCGCGCGCTCGGCCGAGGACAGCGACGTGATGCCCAGATCCGCCTGGACGGCGCGGTCGGCGGCCGAGATGCCGAGCGCGACGGCCCGGTTGGCCGCGGACAGTTCCCGCACGGCGTTGCCGAAGCGGTCGTGCTCGGCGGTGGAGATGTGCCCGCCGGGGGTGGCGGAGTTGACCTCGCGCCCGGAGACACCCAGGTAGGTGACCTCGGCGCGCCCGTAGGAGGAAGAGGTCAGCGAGTCACCGGAGTGGCCCGCCGGCACCGCATCCGCGGGGAAGACCGCCGCGGCATCCGTGGGTGCCTCGGTCTGGCCCCACGCCTTCACGTCCGCCGCCCCGAGGGCGTACGGCGCCTTGGCGCCGGTCAGCGGGACGTCGTAGACGACCGAGGTGGACGCGGTGCCCTCCAGGACGTCGGACGTTCCCTGCTTGATCCCCGAGCGCGAGGCCTTGAGCAGCATGCCCTCACCGGCGGTGGCGGCATTGCCCGCCTGGCCGTAGGCCAACGTCCAGGGGAGCTCCCCGGCCGTGGTGAGGCCGGTGACGCGTCCCGCCGAGTCGTAGCCGTACTCGGTCTTCAGCGAGGGCGTGATCAGCGGGTTCCACGTCTGCCGCAGTTTGCCGTCGCTGTCGTAGGTGTACGCCTGCACCGTCTTGGACGTGGCGGAGCCCGCTCCGGGCTCCGTGGACCACAGCCGGATCTCCTTGACCTGGTTGGCGTAGTCGCCGAAGGCCAGGGCGGTGGCGGTGGTGGAGTTCGCGTACACGAAGTCCAGGACGCGGCAGCCCTTCGTCGACGCGTCGGCGGTGCACGCGGCGGCACTGACGGCCGGGGTCGGGGCGATGACCCGCTTGGGGCGGACCAGCTTGGTGCTCCCGACGGTCACCGCTTCGGAGACCACCGTGGTCGTGGTGTTCTGGAGACCGTTGAGCAGGGTCGAGGTGACCTGCCAGGTTCCGACGGCCGGGTCGATCTTGGTGAACTCGGTGACCGAGCCGTCGGTGTCGGACAGCGTGAACGAGCCGGTGACGCTGCCGGTGAGGGTCAGGTCCTCCGAGCCGGGCTCGGGAATCCAGCCGTTCTTCGCCGCGTTCGCGGTGAAGTGGATGGGGTCGCCGTCGGCGTCGATCACGTCGACGGCCGTGTCCGAGAGCTTGCGAAGGCTGCCGTAGAGCGACTCGGTGGCGGCCGCCGTCGTACCGGAGACCCACTCCTTGCCGAAGATCGCGACCTGGCCCTCCTGCTTGGCGCCCTTGTCCGGGGTGCGGGACGACGCCGTGCGGGTGACGGACAGGCCGAAGGCCGACACGTCGGTGCCGGAGAGCGTGTAGTCACCGGTCAGCAGGTTGACCGAACCGGGGCCGACGTTGCTGGATGCGGCGCCGTCCGCGTTCCGGTCGACGATCACGGTCAGCGGGTCGGTGGCGCCGGTCGCCGAGTTCGGGCCGCTGAAGTCGGCCTTGATCTGGACCGTTCCGTCGGGGTTGACGGTGTCCGTGGCGTTCCACACCAGCGGCGGGTTCTTCCCGCCGGTCATGGCCACCGGCCAGGACGTGAGCGGGTTTCCGCCGGCGGTGACGTGACCGGCAGGGATGGCGGTCCAGGCGTCGGCCTCGGAGCGGCGCCAGGAGAACGACACGTTGTTGAACTTGTTGCCGTCGGCCTCGGCCACCAGCGGGAGGCGGCGGGCGGTGCGCTCGTTGGCGGACGGCTGGACGAAGCCGCCCGGACCCGCGTGGAAGGTGTACGCGGCCGCGTCGGACTTGTTGTCCGCCTTGTCGACCGAGCGGACCTGCAGGGTGTGGGTGCCGTCCTTCGGCGGTGCGATCGACAGCGTCTTGACGCCGCCGGTGCCGCCGGTCTCCACCTTGGTCCAGGTGGTGCCGTCGAGCGACCACTCGAGCCAGTGCTGGTCACCGGCCGGCGGGGTCACCGTGAAGGCGCCCGGCTGCCCTGCGCCCTTGACCCAGGCGTTGGACGGGTAGTC
>NZ_JBEZLA010000104.1:0-13265 GCF_040651925.1 Streptomyces sp. NPDC048349
TGGGGTGGGGGGGGGGGGGGTTTGTGCGGGGCGGCAACGCGGGGGCACACGCCTGCGGGGGACGGGCTGCGGCTACCGGCGGAAACGGTGGCAGATGTACGCGAGGGTGCCGAGCAGTAGTCGGGCCTGCGGCGGACCCCCGGCCGAGTCGAGCGCCGGCGGCCGCAGCCAGGAGACCGGGCCGAGCCCGGACCGGTCGGAGGGCGGGGCCGTCACGTGGCAGCCGTCGCCCAGGGCCCGCAGGTCCAGGTCGGCGTCGTCCCAGCCCATCCGGTAGAGCAGCTGCGGCAGTCCGGCCGCGGCGCCCGGCGCCACGAAGAACTGCGCCCTGCCGTCCGGGGTCACGGTGACCGGACCGAGCGGCAGGCCCATCCGCTCCAGCCGGACCAGCGCCCGCCGCCCCGCCTCCGCGGCGACCTCGATGACGTCGAAGGTGCGGCCGACGGGGAGCAGCACCGCCGCGCCGGGGTACTCGCCCCAGGCCTCGGTGACCTCGTCCAGGGTGGCCCCGGCCTTGACCGTGGGGGCGAAGGCGAGCGGATGCGCCCCGGGGGCGGTGCACTGCGCGTCCCCGCAGGAGCAGTCGCGTGCCGGCGCCGCCGCGCGGGCGCCCGGGACCACGTCCCAGCCCCACAGCCCGGTGTACTCCGCCACCGCCGTGCACTCCGAGGTCCGGCCGCGGCGCCGGGCGGCGGAGCGGAACTCCCTGGTGCCTCGGCTGCCGCCGATCGTGAAGCCCATGCCCATGCCCCCTCCAACGGGTCGGACGCTCCGGTGGTTACGACCTCGGCCGGACCGGCGCACTCCTCGCCGCGTGCGCCCTGGCGCACTCCTGTCCAACCGATCGCTGTTCACCTTGGTGTCAAGTGAATCGCGCCTGGCCGGTGGCGAGTTCATTCGAAGGGGTGGCGAATGGTGGCGTTTCCGGGATCGGCCTCGCGGGAGGGGTGATCGTAGGATTACTTTCGGTACACGAACCCCGAAGGCGGGCCCGTCCGTGGGTATGCCGGAGGCAATACGTGAAGGACTCGTGAAGGTCCGTGGCGGCGGTCGCCGCTCCCGTCAGGGTTTCGTGTGGAAGAGGCTGAGCGGATGGGGGCGTTCCAGTGAGCGGCAACGGCGCAAGCGGAACGGACGGGGACGTGGTGGAGTCCGCCGACCGGAACGTCCAGCTGACGTCGTGGTTCGTCCGCAGCGGCTGGTCGAAGGGCGAACTCGCCCGCCAGGTCAACCGCCGGGCCCGCCAGATGGGCGCGCACCACATCAGCACGGACACCTCCCGCGTGCGCCGCTGGCTCGACGGCGAGCAGCCCCGCGAGCCCGTCCCGCGGATCCTCTCCGAGCTGTTCTCGGAGCGTTTCGGCTCCGTCGTGGCCATCGAGCAGCTCGGCCTGCGCACCGCCCACCAGACCCCCTCCGTCTCCGGCGTCGACCTGCCCTGGGCCGGCCCCCAGACCGTCGAACTGCTCGGCGAGTTCTCCCGCAGCGACCTGATGCTGGCCCGCCGCGGCTTCCTCGGGACCTCGCTGGCCCTGTCCGCCGGCCCCGCCCTCATCGAGCCCATGCAGCGCTGGCTCGTCCCGGCCCCGGCCGCCGACCCGGGACCGCGTGCGGCGGGGCCGGCGGGCGCCCTCGGAGGTCCCCGACCGCCGCGGCTCTCCGAACCCGAGCTCGACCTCCTCGACGCCACCACCGTGATGTTCCGCCAGTGGGACGCCCAGTGCGGGGGCGGCCTGCGCCGCAAGGCCGTGGTCGGCCAGCTCCACGAGGTCACCGACCTGCTCCAGGAGAACCACCCGGCCCCCGTCATGAAGCGGCTGTTCAAGGTCGCCGCGGAACTCGCCGAACTGGCCGGCTGGATGAGCTACGACATCGGCCTGCACCCCACTGCGCAGAAGTACTTCGTCCTCGCGCTGCACGCCGCGAAGGAGGCCGGGGACAAGCCGCTCGGCTCGTACATCCTCTCCGGCATGAGCCGCCAGATGATCCACCTGGGCCGCCCCGAGGACGCCCTGGAACTCATCCACCTCGCCCAGTACGGCAGCCGTGACTGCGCCGGCCCGCGCACCCAGGCCATGCTGTATGCGATGGAGGCCCGTGCCTACGCCAACATGGGGCAGCCCAGCCGCTGCAAGCGGGCCGTGCGGATGGCCGAGGACACCTTCGGCGACGTCGGCTTCGGGGGCGAGCCCGAGCCCGACTGGATCCGCTTCTTCTCCGAGGCCGAACTGAACGGCGAGAACTCCCACTCCTACCGGGACCTGGCCTACGTCGCCGGGCGCAGCCCCACGTACGCCTCCCTCGCCGAACCGGTGATGGAGCGGGCCGTCGAACTCTTCGAGAAGGACGAGGAGCACCAGCGCTCCTACGCCCTCAACCTCATCGGCATGGCCACCGTCCACCTGCTCCAGCGCGAGCCCGAGCAGGCCACCGTCCTCGTCGGACGGGCCCTCGACGTGGCGCAAAAGGTTCGGTCCGAGCGGGTGAACACCCGGCTCCGCAAGACCGTCGACACCGCCGCCCGTGAGTACGGCGACGTCGCCGACGTGGTCCGGCTCACCGACATCCTCGCCGCCCGGCTCCCGGAAGCCGCGGAGGCCGTCTGACGGCCCACCCGGCCGCCCCCGAGGCCCCGGCCGCGGCAGACACCCCGTGAAGCCCGATCAGGCTCCCCCAGCCAGGACATCCGGGTACTGCCGCGGCCGGCTTTGATCAAGAGTCCGTTCATGGACGCGTAACACGCCCGACCTCTTCGTCACGGGCACGAAACACCTGGCGGCGCCGCCGGAAACCGGCCTGCGCGAATCTCAAGGCCAATAACCGGCCAGTTCCCGAACGCCGCCGCTCAGGTTTTCACGATCGCCCGCACGCGAACGTACCGACGACGAGGAGACGCCGATGGCATCAGCCATCACGACCCTCGCGGCAGACGCCCCCACGCTGTCTGCCGCGAACACCGGGTTCATGCTCATCTGCTCCGCCCTGGTCATGCTGATGACCCCGGGACTCGCCTTCTTCTACGGAGGCATGGTCCGCGTCAAGAGCAGCCTCAACATGCTGATGATGAGCTTCATCAGCCTCGGGATCGTCACGATCCTGTGGGTGCTCTACGGCTTCAGCCTTGCCTTCGGCACCGACTCCGGCTCCCTCATCGGCTGGAACTCCGACTACCTGGGCCTCAGCGGCATCGGCATCACCGAGCTGTGGGACGGCTACACCATCCCGGTCTACGTCTTCGCCGTCTTCCAGCTGATGTTCGCGGTCATCACCCCGGCCCTGATCAGCGGCGCCCTCGCCGACCGCGTGAAGTTCAGCGCCTGGGCCCTGTTCACCGCCCTGTGGGTCACCGTCGTCTACTTCCCCGTCGCCCACTGGGTCTGGGGCGCGGGCGGTTGGCTCTTCGAGCTCGGCGTCATCGACTTCGCCGGAGGCACCGCCGTCCACATCAACGCCGGCGCCGCCGCCCTCGGCGTGATCCTGGTCATCGGCAAGCGCGTCGGCTTCAAGAAGGACCCGATGCGCCCGCACAGCCTCCCCCTGGTGATGCTCGGCGCCGGCCTCCTGTGGTTCGGCTGGTTCGGGTTCAACGCCGGATCCTGGCTCGGCAACGACGACGGCGTCGGCGCCGTCATGTTCGTCAACACCCAGGTCGCCACGGCCGCCGCCATGCTCGCCTGGCTCGCCTACGAGAAGCTGCGCCACGGCTCCTTCACCACCCTCGGCGCCGCCTCCGGCGCGGTCGCGGGCCTCGTCGCCATCACCCCCGCGGGCGGTGCCGTCAGCCCCCTCGGTGCGATCGCCGTCGGCGCCATCGCCGGTCTGCTGTGCGCCATGGCGGTGGGCCTCAAGTACAAGTTCGGCTACGACGACTCCCTCGACGTGGTCGGCGTGCACCTGGTCGGCGGGATCGTCGGCTCCCTCCTCGTGGGCTTCTTCGCCACCGGCGGCGTCCAGTCCGATGTCGCGGGCCTCTTCTACGGCGGCGGCCTCGAGCAGCTCGGCAAGCAGGCCATCGGAGTCTTCTCCGTCCTCGCCTACTCTCTCGTGGCGTCCGCGCTGCTCGCCTTCCTGCTCGACAAGACGATCGGGATGCGGGTCACCGAGGACGACGAGGTCTCCGGCATCGACCAGGTCGAGCACGCCGAGACCGCCTACGACTTCAGCGGAGCGGGCGGCGGAGCCTCCTCCCGGAGCACCGCCGCACCCGTCCCCGCCGCCGCCGCGAGCAAGAAGGTTGACGCATGAAGCTGATCACCGCGATCGTCAAGCCGCACAAGCTGGACGAGATCAAGGAAGCCCTCCAGACCTTCGGGGTCCAGGGCCTCACGGTCACCGAGGCCAGCGGCTACGGCCGCCAGCGCGGCCACACCGAGGTCTACCGGGGCGCCGAGTACACCGTGGACCTCGTACCGAAGATCCGCATCGAGGTGCTCACGGAGGACACCGACGCCGACGAGGTGATCCGGGTCATCGTGAGCGCCGCCGCCACCGGGAAGATCGGCGACGGCAAGGTGTGGAGCGTCCCCGTGGACTCGGTCGTCCGGGTCCGCACCGGCGAGCGCGGCGCTGACGCGCTCTAGGTGACGGGAGCTCCTGGGTGACGAGCGTCGAAGAATCCACGGACCACACGGCCGACTCGGGACCCAGCGGATACGCCGCGGCCCGGCTGCGACTCCTCCAGGAGGAGTCGCGGTCCGGGCCCTCGCGGCGTTCCGCCCTGGCCGGGCTGACCGACGCATGGCTCAGCGCCCTGTTCGCGACCGCCGTACGGGAGACCGGAGTGCGCGGCGCCTGCCTGGTGGCCGTCGGCGGCTACGGGCGGGCCGAGCTCTCCCCGCGCAGCGACCTCGACCTGGTGCTGCTGCACGACGGCAAGGCCGAACCCCGGCAGCTCGGCGCGCTGGCCGACCGCCTCTGGTACCCGGTGTGGGACCTCGGCCTCGCCCTGGACCACTCCGTACGGACACCCGCCGAGGCCCGCAAGACGGCCGCCGAGGACCTCAAGGTGCACCTGGGCCTGCTGGACGCCCGGCCGGTCGCCGGAGACGCCGGCCTGCTCGCGGGCCTGCGCACCTCCGTCCTGGCCGACTGGCGCAACCAGGCCGCCAAGCGCCTCCCGCAGCTGCACTCCCTGTGCAGGGAGCGGGCCGAGCGCGCCGGGGAGCTGCGCTTCCTGCTCGAACCCGACCTCAAGGAGGCCCGCGGCGGACTCCGGGACGCCACCGCGCTGCGGGCGGTGGCGGCGTCCTGGCTGGCCGACGCCCCGCGCGAGGGCCTCGCCGAGGCCCGGCGGCGCCTCCTCGACGCCCGGGACGCCCTGCACCTGGTCACCGGCCGGGCCACCGACCGGCTCGCGCTCCAGGAACAGGACCAGGTCGCGCGGCAGCTCGGCCTGCTCGACGCGGACGCGCTGCTGCGCGAGGTGTACGAGGCCGCGCGGGTCGTCGCGTACGCCGGGGACGTCACCTGGCGCGAGGTCGGCCGGGTCCTGCGGGCGCGCTCGGCCCGGCCGCGGCTGCGCGGTCTGCTGGGCACCCGGGGCCCCGCGGGCGCCCCGCGGGCACCGCTCGCCGAAGGGGTCGTGGAGTCGGACGGCGAGGCCGTACTGGCCCTGGCCGCGCGCCCCGACCGCGATCCGGCCCTGGCGCTGCGCCTCGCCGCGGCCGCCGCGCAGGCGGGGCTGCCGGTGTCGCTGCACGCCCTGCGCCGGCTCGCGGCCCAGGGCAAACCGCTGCCGGTGCCCTGGCCGGCCGAAGCGCGCGAACAGCTCCTGACACTGCTGGGTGCGGGGGAGCCGACGGTGGCCGTGTGGGAGGCCCTGGAGGCGGAGGGCCTGATCACGCGCCTGCTGCCCGACTGGGAGCGGGTGCGGTGCCGCCCCCAGCGCAATCCCGTCCACACCTGGACCGTGGACCGGCACCTGATCGAGACGGCGGTGCGCGCCTCGGCCCTCACCCGCCGGGTCGGCCGCCCCGACCTGCTCCTGATGGCCGCCCTCCTGCACGACATCGGCAAGGGCTGGCCGGGGGACCACTCGGTCGCGGGCGAGACGATCGCCCGCGACGTCGCCGCCCGGGTCGGTTTCGACGCGCAGGACGTGGCCGTACTGGGCGCGCTCGTACGCCACCACCTGCTGCTGATCGACACCGCGACCCGCCGGGACCTGGACGACCCGGCGACCGTCCGGACGGTCGCCGAGGCCGTGGGCTCGGTGGGGACGCTGGAGATCCTGCACGCCCTGACGGAGGCGGACGCCCTGGCCACCGGGCCCGCGGCCTGGAGCGCGTGGCGGGGATCGCTGGTCGCGGACCTCGTCGCGCGCGTCGCCGCCGTCCTGCGGGGGACCCCGCAGGAGGCGGCGGAACCGGAGATCCCGACGACCGAGCAGGAACGCCTGGCGGTGGAGGCCCTGCGCACCGGGGAGCCGGTGCTCGCCCTCCACGCCCGCCAGGAGGAGGACGCCGTCGGCGTGGAGCTCGTCGTGGCCGTCCCCGACCAGCCGGGGGTCCTCCCGGCGGTGGCCGGGGTGCTCGCCCTGCACCGGCTGACCGTACGGGCGGCCGACCTGCGCTCCGTGGAGCTCCCGGACCGGCTCGGCGAGGTCCTGGTGCTGCGGTGGCGGGTGGCGGCCGAGTACGGGGCGCTGCCGGAGGCCGCCCGGCTGCGAACCGACCTGGTCCGGGCCCTGGACGGCTCGCTGGACGTCCCGGCGAAGCTGGCGGACCGCGAGGCCGCCTACCCGCGCAGGCGCGGGGTGGTCCCGCCGCCGCCCCGGGTCACGGTGGTCGCGGACGTCTCCTTGCTGGCCACGGTCCTGGAGGTGCGGGCGCCCGATGCGGTGGGCCTGCTGCACCGGATCGGGCGGGCGCTGGAGAGCGCGGGGGTCCGGGTGCGCAGCGCCCACGTCTCCACACTGGGCGCCAACGCGGTGGACACGCTGTACGTGACCACCGCGGAGGGCAAGCCGCTGGACCCGGCGCACGCGAACACCTTGGCGGGGGTGGTGGCGTCGGCCCTGGCGTAACGAGGGGGCCGCCGCGCGAAGCGGGACCTCCCCGCCCGTCCACCGCTCCGGCCTGCGCCCTCGAGGGACGGTCCGGGGGCGAGCCCGAGGTCTTTGCGCCGCGACGGGCAGGCGGCCGTCCGCCGTATCCGGCCCCGTCGGCGGTTGGGGCGCGGGTCCGGGCAGAGCCCGGATCGGACCGCCGGGCCCACCGCTCGGCGCGGCCCGATACCCTGGGGGTCGACCACAACGCCCCCGACCCGAGGAATCGCGACCACCGTGTTCGATACGCTCTCCGACCGCTTGGCGAATACCTTCAAGGGCCTGCGCGGCAAAGGCCGGCTGTCCGAGGCTGACATCGACTCCGCGGCCCGGGAAATCCGTATCGCCCTCCTCGAGGCCGACGTCGCCCTCCCGGTCGTCCGCTCCTTCATCGCGAACGTCAAGGAACGCGCCCGCGGCGAAGAGGTCAGCAAGGCTCTGAACCCGGGCCAGCAGGTCCTCAAGATCGTCAACGACGAGCTCGTCACGATCCTCGGCGGCGAGACCCGGCGGCTGCGCTTCGCCAAGACCGCCCCCACCGTGATCATGCTCGCCGGTCTCCAGGGTGCCGGTAAGACCACCCTCGCCGGAAAGCTGGGCCTCTGGCTCAAGGGGCAGGGCCACACCCCGCTCCTCGTCGCGTGCGACCTCCAGCGCCCCAACGCCGTCAACCAGCTCTCCGTCGTCGCGGACCGCGCGGGCGTGGCGTTCTACGGCCCCCAGCCGGGCAACGGCGTCGGCGACCCGGTCCAGGTCGCGAAGGACTCCGTCGAGTACGCGCGCACCAAGCAGTTCGACATCGTGATCGTCGACACGGCCGGCCGCCTCGGCATCGACCAGGAGCTGATGCAGCAGGCCGCGGACATCCGCGACGCGGTCTCGCCCGACGAGATCCTCTTCGTCGTCGACGCCATGATCGGCCAGGACGCGGTCAACACCGCCGAGGCCTTCCGCGACGGCGTCGGCTTCGACGGCGTCGTGCTGTCCAAGCTCGACGGCGACGCCCGCGGTGGTGCCGCGCTCTCCATCGCGCACGTCACCGGCAAGCAGATCATGTTCGCCTCGAACGGCGAGAAGCTCGACGAGTTCGACGCGTTCCACCCGGACCGCATGGCGGGCCGGATCCTCGACATGGGTGACATGCTCACCCTCATCGAGCAGGCCGAGAAGACCTTCTCGCAGGCCGAGGCCGAGAAGATGGCGGCCAAGCTCGCCAAGGGTCCCAAGGAGTTCACGCTCGACGACTTCCTGGCCCAGATGGAGCAGGTCCGCAAGATGGGCTCCATCTCCAAGCTGCTCGGCATGCTCCCCGGCATGGGGCAGATCAAGGACCAGATCAACAACATCGACGAGCGCGACGTGGACCGCACCGCCGCGATCATCAAGTCGATGACCCCGGCCGAGCGCCAGGACCCGACGATCATCAACGGCTCGCGCCGTGCCCGTATCGCCAAGGGCTCCGGCACCGAGGTCAGCGCGGTCAAGTCGCTCGTGGAGCGGTTCTTCGACGCCCGCAAGATGATGTCCCGCATGGCCCAGGGCGGCGGCATGCCCGGCATCCCCGGGATGGGCGGCGGCCCCGGCCGCCAGAAGAAGCAGGTCAAGCAGGCCAAGGGCAAGCGCAAGAGCGGCAACCCGATGAAGCGCAAGGAAGAGGAGGCCGCAGCAGCGGCCCGCCGCGAGCAGGGCCCGCAGGGGATCGAGCCCGCGCCCGGCGCCAACCCCTTCGGCCTTCCGGCGGGCGGCGGCCAGCCGGGTCAGGACTTCGACCTTCCGGACGAGTTCAAGAAGTTCATGAAGTAGGACCCGCGCACGCGGGCAACGGAGGGCCCCGGCCGTGGCATCACGGCCGGGGCCCTCCGCTTTCGCGCCGCTTCCTGCAGGGGCAACGGGCGGATTTGTCGCTTATGGTCGGCCAGGAGGACGGCAGAAGGAGGCGCCCCGTGCCCAGCCCCACCCCCGTACCGCCCCGCGACCGGGCCGACACGCCCTGGCGCTCCGAGGGCGCGCCGCCCACGCCTCCGCCGAAGAAGCGGATGCCCGGCGGCTGGCGCGGGCTGATCCTCACCGCCCTGATCGTGTACCTGATCACCAACCTGGTGCTGTCCTTCTTCAACGAGGGGGACGAGCCGACGATCTCGTACACCGAGTTCAGCAAGCAGGTCGCGAGCGGCAACGTCTCGAAGATCTACTCCAAGGGCGACGCGATCCAGGGCCAGCTGAAGGCCAAACAGCCGCTGCCCGACGGGGACAAGGGCGACTACACCAAGTTCGTCACCCAGCGCCCCGCCTTCGCCGACGACGACCTGTGGGCCGACCTCACCAAGCAGAACGTGAACGTGACCGCCTCACCGGTCGTCGTCCAGCGCAGCTTCCTGGCCAACCTGCTGATCTCGCTCGCCCCGATGCTGCTCCTGGTCCTGCTGTGGGTGTTCATCGCCCGCCGGATGAGCGCGGGGATGGGCGGCGGCCTCGGCGGGCTGGGCCGCAAGGCTCCCCCCAAGCCGGTGGAGCTGGAGGAGGGCGCCCAGCGCACCACCTTCGAGGACGTGGCGGGCATCGACGAGGTCGAGGGCGAGCTCAACGACGTCGTCGACTTCCTCAAGAACCCGCAGGCCTACCGGAAACTGGGCGCCCGGATGCCCGGCGGCGTGCTCCTGTCCGGCCCGCCCGGCACCGGGAAGACCCTGCTGGCCCGGGCGGTGGCGGGCGAGGCAGGGGTGCCGTTCTTCTCCGCCTCCGCCTCCGAGTTCATCGAGATGATCGTCGGCGTCGGTGCCTCCCGGGTGCGCGAACTCTTCACCGAGGCCCGCAAGGTGGCCCCCGCGATCATCTTCATCGACGAGATCGACACCATCGGGCGGGTGCGGGGCGGCGGCGGGGGCCTGGGCGGCCACGACGAACGGGAGCAGACCCTCAACCAGATCCTGACCGAGATGGACGGCTTCTCGGGCTCCGAAGGGGTCGTCGTCCTGGCGGCGACCAACCGGGCGGACGTCCTGGACCCCGCCCTGACCCGGCCCGGCCGCTTCGACCGCACCGTGGTCGTCTCCCCGCCCGACCGGGGCGGGCGCGAGGCCATCTTGCGCATCCACACCCGGGACATCCCCCTCGCCCCGGGAGTGGACCTCGCCCAGGTGGCCCGCACCACCCCCGGAATGACCGGCGCCGAGCTGGCCAACCTGGCCAACGAGGCCGCGCTGCTGGCCGTCAAGCGCCGACAGGACCAGGTCACCCAGTCCGACCTGTCCGACGCCCTGGAGAAGGTCCAGCTCGGTGCGGAGCGGTCCTTGGTCATGCCGCTGGAGGAGCGCCGCCGCACGGCGTACCACGAGAGCGGCCACGCCCTCCTGGGCATGCTCCAGCCCGGCGCCGACCCGGTCCGCAAGATCACCATCGTGCCCCGCGGCCGCGCCCTCGGCGTCACCCTCTCGACCCCGGACGCCGACCGGTACGCCTACACCGAGCCGTACCTGCGCGGCCGCATCATCGGGGCGCTCGGCGGCATGGCCGCCGAGCACGTCGTCTACGACGTCATCACCACGGGCGCGGAGAACGACCTCGAACAGGTCACCAACATCGTCCGCGGCATGGTCGGCCGCTGGGGCATGAGCGAGCGCGTCGGCAAGCTCACCGCCATCCCGTCCGACGGAGCCAGCCCGTACGGCCTGTCCGCCGCCCCCACCACCCTCGACGTGGTGGACCACGAGATGCGGCGGATCGTCGACGAGTGCTACGAGGAGGCCTGCCGCGTGCTGCGCGAGCACCGCCCCCAGCTCGATGCCCTGGCCGAGGCCCTGCTCGCCAACGAGACCCTGGACGAGGCGGCCGCGTACGCCGCCGCCGGCATCACCCGCCTGACGAAGGGCCACGACACCGACTGACCGCGGCCGGTTAGGCCATTCGGGCGATCACGTACCGGAAGATGTTCGGCAGCCAGACGGCCCCGTCGGGCCGCTCGTACGGGTGAAGGGCGACGGCCAGTTCCTTCTCCGCCAGCGCGGGATCGGCCATCCCGAAGGGCGCGGCGTCCGGCGCCCAGGCGGAGCCCGTGCCCGCGACGGGGTACAGGCCCGTCGACAGCAGCCCGCGCACCGCGCTGTCCACGTCCGCGTAGCCGAACGGGCAGAACACCCGCCCCGACCCGTCCGGGCGCAGCCCGGCCCGCTCCACGAGCGCGTCCAGGTCCCGCGGCGCGGGACCCCCGCCCAGGACCGCGGGCACGGTGCATCTCTCCGCCGGGCCCCAGTCGGCCAGTACCACCGCCCCTCCGCGCCGGACCGCGGGCAGGGCCCGCTCCAGCGCCGCCGGGTCGGGAGAGAAGGCCAGCAGGGCGTCGTACGGGCCGTCCGCCGAGGGCCCCGCGGGCACGGACGGCGGAGCCGCCAGTACCTCCAGGAGCCGCTCGCGGGCCAGGGCCCGCCGCGCCGGATCCGCCTCCACACCGGTGGCCGCGGCTCCCCGCCCGGCCGCGAGCAGCAGGGGCAGCCCGGCCCCGCAGCCGAGGCCCAGCAGCCGGTCTCCCGGCCCTACCTCCAGCCGGTCGTAGACCGCCTCGTACAGCGGTACCAGCATCCGTTCCTGGATCTCGGCCCAGTCCCGGGCGACGAGCGTCGCGGTCGGCGTCGGTGTCATAGAAAGAGCGCTCCTGATTCCGTGTCGCCCCCTTGCCCCCGTTGACAGGGAACTCCCCATCGGCCCCCGCGTCCAGAGGAACGAGCCACCCGATTCACGCTCGACGCACCGGGCGCCGTACCATTCGCGCCATGGCAAAGGCACCCGTTCTCACCCCGCAGGCGGAGGATTTCCCCCGCTGGTACCAGGATCTGATCAACAAGGCCGAGCTGGCCGACAACGGTCCGGTCCGCGGCACCATGGTCATCCGACCGTACGGCTACGGCCTGTGGGAGCGGATGCAGCAGGAGATGGACGCGCGGATCAAGGACGCGGGCGCCCAGAACGCTTACTTCCCGCTGTTCATCCCGCAGTCGTACCTGACGAAGGAAGCGGAGCACGTCGAGGGCTTCGCCCCCGAGCTCGCGGTCGTCACGCACGGCGGCGGCAAGGAGCTGGAAGAGCCGGTCGTGGTCCGGCCCACCTCCGAGACGATCATCAACGACTACTTCTCGAAGTGGGTCCAGAGCTACCGCGACCTGCCCCTGCTGATCAACCAGTGGGCCAACGTGGTCCGGTGGGAGATGCGCCCGCGCGTGTTCCTCCGTACGAGCGAGTTCCTGTGGCAGGAGGGCCACACGGCCCACGCCACGTACGAGGACGCCCGCGACTACGCCGCCCGCATCCACACGGACGTCTACGGCGACTTCATGACGAACGTGCTCGGCATCGACGTCGTGCTCGGCCGCAAGACCGCCAAGGAGCGCTTCGCCGGCGCCATCAACACCCTCACCCTCGAGGGGATGATGGGCGACGGCAAGGCGCTGCAGCTGGGCACGAGCCACGAGCTCGGCACCAACTTCGCCAAGGCCTTCAACACGCAGTACCTGTCGAAGGAAGGCAAGCAGGAGCTCGTCTGGCAGACCTCGTGGGGCGTGTCGACCCGCATGGTCGGCGGCCTGATCATGTCCCACGGCGACGACAACGGCCTGCGCGTCCCGCCGCGCCTGGCCCACGTCCAGGTCGTCGTCATGGCGATCAAGGGCGACGAGGCCGTGGCGAAGGTGCGCGAGCTGGGCGCCCAGCTCAAGGCCGCCGGCATCCGCGTGCACATCGACGACCGCGTGGACACCCCCTTCGGCCGCCGCGCCGTCGACTGGGAGCTCAAGGGCGTACCGGTCCGCATCGAGATCGGCCCCCGCGACCTGGAGGCCGGCACCGCGATGCTGGCCCGCCGCATCCCGGGCGGCAAGGAGCCGGTGCAGATCTCCGCGCTGCCGGACCTGCTGCCGAAGGTGCTGGACGAGGACCAGGCGCAGCTGCTGCGCGAGTCCCGCGAGCGCCGCGAGTCCCGGACCTCGGACGTCTCGACCATCGAGGAGGCCGCCGAGGCCGCCGTCGCCGGCGGCTGGGCGCGCATCCCGTGGGCGGACCTGGGTCCGCAGGGCGAGGCGAAGCTGGCGGAGCAGGCCGTTTCCGTGCGCTGCCTGATCGCCGAGGACGGCTCGGTCCCGGAGGCGGACGACGCCCCCGGTACCCTCGCGATCGTCGCGCGCTCGTACTGATCCACACCCCTCAGCCCCGGCGCGCGGCCTGTGCCGCGCGC
>NZ_JBEZLA010000105.1:0-13074 GCF_040651925.1 Streptomyces sp. NPDC048349
CCCAGATCAAGTGGGGCCTGCAGTACATGAACGAGCGCTACGGCAGCCCGGTCGGCGCCTGGAACTTCTGGTCCGCCAACCACTGGTACTAAGCCGGCAGCGGCACAGCACGCAGCACGCAGCACGCAGCACGCAGCACATACGAAGGCCCCGGTGGCCGGCCTCCCCAGGTCCGGCCACCGGGGCCTTCTGTTCCCATCCCACGGGGTCTTCGTGCGGCGCGCGGTGGCATGCGGCGGGGGCACGACGGCATGCGGCAACGGCGCGCGGCGACGGCGGGCTACAGGCGCTGGATGATCGTGCCGGTCGCCAGCGCGCCGCCCGCGCACATGGTGATCAGCGCGAATTCCTTGTCGCGGCGCTCCAGCTCGTGCAGCGCCGTGGTGATCAGCCGGGCGCCGGTGGCGCCGACGGGGTGTCCGAGCGCGATGCCACCGCCGTTGACGTTGACCTTCTCCAGGTCCTGGTCGAAGACCTGGGCCCAGCTGAGGACGACGGAGGCGAAGGCCTCGTTGATCTCGACGAGGTCGATGTCCTTGAGGGACATGCCGGCCTTGCCCAGCACGGCCCGCGTCGCGTCGATCGGCCCGTCCAGGTGGTAGTGGGGGTCGGCGCCGACGAGCGTCTGGGCGACGATCCGGGCGCGCGGCCGCAGCTTGAGCGCGCGGGCCATCTTGCGCGAGGCCCACATCACGGCGGCGGCCCCGTCGGATATCTGCGAGGAGTTCCCGGCGGTGTGCACGGCGGTCGGCATGACCGGCTTGAGCCGCGCCAGGGCCTCCATCGAGGTGTCGCGCAGGCCCTCGTCCCGGTCGACCAGGCGCCACATGCCCTGGCCGGCGGCCTGCTCCTCCTCCGTCGTCGGCACCTGCACGGCGAAGGTCTCGCGCTTGAACCGCTCCTCGGCCCAGGCGGCCGCGGCCCGCTCCTGCGAGAGCAGCCCCAGCGTGTCGACGTCCTCGCGGGTCAGGCCCCGGTGGCGGGCGATCCGCTCGGCCGCCTCGAACTGGTTGGGCAGGTCCACGTTCCACTCGTCCGGGAACGGCTTTCCGGGCCCGTGCTTGGACCCCGACCCCAGCGGTACGCGGCTCATGGCCTCGACGCCGCAGGCGATGCCGATGTCCATGACCCCGCCGGAGATCATGTTGGCGACCATGTGGTTGGCCTGCTGGGAGCTGCCGCACTGGCAGTCCACCGTCGTCGCGGCGGTCTCGTACGGGAGCCCCATGGCGAGCCAGGCGTTGCGGGCGGGGTTCATCGACTGCTCGCCGGCGTGGGTGACGGTGCCGCCGACGATCTGCTCGACGCAGTCGGGCTGGATTCCGGTACGGGCGAGGAGCTCCCGGTAGGTTTCGCCGAGCAGGTAGGCGGGATGGAGGTTGGCGAGCGCGCCCCCGCGCTTGCCGATGGGAGTGCGTACGGCTTCGACGATGACGGGTTCCGCGGCCATGAGCTCGTCCTCTCCTGCACTGCGACAGCGCGGCGGGCCGTCCCGGCGCCCCGCCCCGAACTAGTACGCGTTCTAGTTCTCCCCGCAGTCTTATGACCTGGGGCCCCGGCACGCAAGGGTCTTGCACGCGGCCTGCACGGATTCCACACGCAACAGTTGACGCGCCAAGCCTTGTCACTTCTAGAACTCGTTACTACCTTCAAGCCAACTTCTGATGGGCCGTCAGACTTTGGAGTCGCCCGATGTCTTGCCCCGCGCTGCCCGAAGGCTTCGACGCCACCGACCCCGACCTGCTCCAAAGCCGGGTCCCGCTCCCGGAGTTCGCGCAGCTGCGGCAGACCGCCCCCGTGTGGTGGTGCCCGCAGCGGCGCGGCATCACCGGTTTCGACGACGAGGGCTACTGGGTCGTGACCCGGCACGCGGACGTCAAGTACGTCTCCACGCACCCCGAACTCTTCTCCTCCACCACCAACACGGCGATCATCCGCTTCAACGAGCACATCCAGCGCGACCAGATAGATGCCCAGCGCCTGATCATGCTGAACATGGATCCGCCGGAACACACGCGCGTACGCCAGATCGTGCAGCGCGGATTCACCCCGCGGGCGATCCGCGGACTGGAGGAGGCCCTGCGCGACCGCGCCCGGAAGATCGTCGAGGAGGCGGCGGCCGGGGCGGGCGACGGCAGCTTCGACTTCGTCACGCAAGTGGCCTGTGAGCTCCCGCTCCAGGCCATCGCCGAGCTGATCGGGGTACCGCAGAAGGACCGCGCCAAGATCTTCGACTGGTCGAACAAGATGATCGCCTACGACGACCCGGAGTACGCGATCACCGAGGAGGTCGGCGCCGAGGCGGCGATGGAGCTCATCGGCTACGCCATGAACCTGTCCGCCGAGCGCAAGGAGTGCCCGGCCAAGGACATCGTGTCGCAGCTGGTGGCGGCGGAGGGCCAGGGCAACCTCGGCTCCGACGAGTTCGGCATGTTCGTCCTCCTCCTGGCCGTCGCGGGCAACGAGACCACGCGCAACGCCATCAGCCACGGCATGCACGCCTTCCTGACCCACCCCGAGCAGTGGGAGCTCTACAAGGCGACCCGGCCCTCCACCGCCGCGGAGGAGATCGTCCGCTGGGCCACCCCCGTCGTGTCCTTCCAGCGCACCGCCACCCAGGACACGGAGCTGGGCGGCCAGAAGATCAAAGCGGGCGACCGGGTGGGGATGTTCTACTCCTCCGCCAACCACGACCCCGAGGTCTTCGAGAACCCGGACGTCTTCGACATCACCCGCGATCCCAACCCCCACCTGGGCTTCGGCGGCGGAGGCCCGCACTTCTGCCTCGGCAAGTCCCTGGCCGTGCTCGAGATCGACCTGATCTTCAACGCCCTGGCCGACGCCCTGCCCGACCTGCGCCTGACGGGCGAGGACCCGCGCCGCCTGCGCGCGGCCTGGCTCAACGGCATCAAGGAGCTCCGGGTCAGCCACGGCTGACCCGCGACCCAGGACGGCAGGGGCCCTTCCTCCCACGCCCAGGCCCCTGCCGTCCGCTGGCAGCAGTCCGGCCCGCACCCGTTCGAGTGGCGGCGACGCCCGAACCGGGTGATCCTGACGGACAGCGGCGATCCAGCCGAAGGGGCGCCGGGGCATGCTGTGCCCCGGCGCCCCTTCGGCCTGCGGGCGCGGGCGGTCCGCGGCCCCGGCGGTCCCTACGGCCGGTGCCGTACGGCCGGTGCCGGCCGCCCGGGCCGTGCGGCGGCGAAGGCGGCGGCCCGGTGCCAGACTGGGAGCATGGCCACGCTCGGTCAGTCCTTCCGGGGGCGGCTCGTGCAGCCTGGAGACCCCACCTACGACGAGGACCGGCGGGTCTGGAACGGCTCCATCGACCGCTCCCCCGCCCTCATCGCCCACTGCGCGGGCGTCGCGGACGTCATCGACGCCGTGCGGTTCGCGGCCGGCCCCGCGGCCGGGCTCCCGGTCGCCGTACGGGGCGGCGGGCACAGCTTCCCCGGGCAGTCGGTGTGCGACGGCGGGATCGTCATCGACCTCTCCCCCCTGCGGGGCATCCGCGTGGATCCGCAGGCCCGGACCGTCAGGGCGCAGGCCGGGGTCCTGCTGGGCGAGCTGGACCACGAGACGCAGGCGTTCGGGCTGGCCGTACCGGCCGGCATCGTCACGCACACCGGGCTCGCGGGGCTGACCCTCGGCGGCGGGATCGGCTGGCTCATGCGCAAGTACGGGCTCACCATCGACCAGCTGCTCTCGGTGGACGTGGTCACCGCGGACGGATCCCTCGTGAAGGCGAACGAGGACGAGAACCCGGACCTCTTCTGGGGCGTGCGCGGCGGCGGCGGGAACTTCGGGATCGTCACGGAGTTCACGTTCCGGCTCAACCCGCTCGGGCCGATCGTGCTGGCCGGTCCGATCGTGTGGCCGATGGCCGAATCGGCGCGGCTGCTGCGCTTCTACCGGGAGTGGATCACCTCCGTACCGGACGAGCTGACGACGGCGGTCGTCCACCGCAAGGCGCCGACGGTCCCTTACATACCGCCCGACCTGCAGGGCAAGCCGGTCGTGATGGTGGTGTGCTGCTACGCGGGCCCGGTCGAGGAGGGGCAGGAGGTACTGCGGCCGCTGCGCGAGGACGCCAGCCCGGCGCCCGTCCTGGACCTGTGCGCGCCCAAGCCGTTCACCGAGCACCAGGCGATGTTCGACCCGTCCTTCCCGCGCGGCCGCTGGTACTACTTCAAGTCGTGCGACGTCGCCCGGCTCACGGACGACGTCATCGACCGTACGGCCGAGCACGCGGCCAAGATCGCCTCGCCGTACACCGCCTTCCCGATCTTCCAGCTCGGCGGGGCCATCACCCGCGTCGGGGAGGACGAGACGGCCTTCAGCGGGCGCGGCGCCGGGCACACCTACAACATCAACGGGACGACGCTGGACGCCGAGGGCTTCGAGGCGGAGCGGACGTGGGCACGCGGCCTGTGGTCGGCGCTCGCGCCCCACCACACCGGGGTCTACTCGAACTTCCTGATGGAGGAGGGCGAGGAGCGGGTCGAGCAGGCGTACGGAGCGGAGAAGTACCGGCGCCTGCGGGAGCTGAAACGCCGCTACGACCCCGGGAACCTCTTCCGTCTCAACCAGAACATCCCGCCCGCCGAGCAGACCCCGCCCGCGGCGTCCGCACCGCACGCGGCGTCCGCCGGGCCCGCGGCGTCCGCACCGCACGCGGCGTCCGCCGGGCCCGCGGCGTCCGCCGGGCCCGCGGCGTCCGCCGGGCCCGCGGCCTCCGCCCCGGCGCCGGCTACGACGTCCGGGCCACGGCCGGAGTCCTGAGCTCCTGCCCCGGTTCCGGTCCGCTGCCCCGGCCGCCGTCCGGCCCGTTCTCCTGCTCCTTCTCGTGCGCCTCGCCGCCCGTCCGCTGCCCGGGCAGCGCCGTCCGCAGCCGCCGCGGCCCGGACAGCGCGTACACGAGCCCGAATCCGGCGCCCACGACGACCGCCCCGCCCACCGCATCGAGGACCCAGTGGTTGGCGGTGGCGACGATCGCGCACACCGTGATCAGCGGGTGGAGCGCGCCGAGCAGCTTCTGCCAGCCCTTCGGCGCCAGCACGACGATCACGATGCCGCACCACAGCGACCAGCCGAAGTGCAGCGAGGGCATCGCCGCGTACTGGTTGGAGATCGCGGTCATGGCCCCGTACGACGGGTTGGCCAGGTCCTGGGGGCCGTGCACGGTGTCGATGAAGCCGAGGCCGGGCATCAGGCGCGGCGGCGCGAGCGGGTACAGCCAAAAGCCTATGAGCGCCAGTACGGTCGCCAGCCCCAGGGAGGCGCGCGCCCAGCGGTAGTCGCCCGGGCGGCGCCAGTACAGGACGGCCAGGATCGTCAGCGGCACCACGAAGTGGAAGGAGGTGTAGTAGAAGTTGAAGAACGCCTCCAGCCAGGGCGTGTTGACGACGGCGTGGTTCACGGCGTGCTCGATGTCGAGGCCCAGGACCCGCTCGATCCCGAGGATCTGGCTTCCGTTGCCCTCGGCGAGGTCGCGGCTGGTGGGGGCCGCGGCCCTGATGTGCGAGTAGAGCGAGTAGCCGACCCGTATCAGCAGGAGTTCCAGCAGCAGGTTGGGGCGCGACAGCACGCGCCGCCAGAACGGCAGCAGCGGCACCCGCTGCCACCGGGCTGCCGCGGGCTTCCCGTAGGCGGTCGGGACCGGTTCGCGCCAGTACGGCGAGGAGCGCGGCAGGAACGGTACGGCGCATGCGGCCGCCAGCGCGGCGAGGAGCAGCACGTTGTCGCGCACGGGGGCCAGCGCGGCCAGGTTCGGCAGCAGCACCGCGCTGGGCAGGGTCATGGCGAGGACGACGGCGACGGGCCACACGGGCCGGTCCGCGGCCCGCCTGCCGACCTTGCCGGCGACGGCGAGCAGCACCCACAGCAGCTGGTGGCGCCAGCCGGCGGGGGACACGGCGACGGCCACGCAGCCGGTGAGGGCCACGGCGAGCAGCAGCTGCCCGTCGCGGGCGTAGCGGACGGCGCGGCGCAGGCCGATGAAGGCGACGGCGGCCGCGAGGGCTGCGTAGAGCAGGATCTCGGCGGGTCCAGTCAGCCCGAGGCGCAGCAGGGCGCCGTGCACGGACTGGTTGGCGAGGCTGTCGGGGGCCCCGCCGAGACCGGTGCCGGCCAGGTGGTGGACCCAGTACGTCCAGGAGTCGCGCGGCATGGCCGCCCAGGACAGCGCGGTGGCTCCGGCGAACGTGGCCGCGGCGGCCCCGGCGGTGGGGCGGCGGCCGGTGAGCCACAGGAGGGGGGCGAAGATCAGCAGGGCGGGCTGGAGGGCCGCGGCGAGGCCGATGAGGAAGCCCGCCGGGCGCTCGCCGGGGACGCGGAAGACGGCGAGCAGCACCAGGAGGACGGGCAGTACGGCGGTCTGGCCGGGCGAGGAGGCCTCGCGGACGGGCAGCGAGACCATCATCAGGGCGGTCAGCACGGGCGCGGCCAGCAGTGCGGTGCGGCGCGGCACGGGGTCGGGCAGGGCGCGCGCGGCGACGAGTCCGATGGCGGCGACGAACAGCAGCGTCAGGGAGATCCAGGCGACCTCCAGCGACGGCGCGGCGAGGCCGACGAGCGGTTTGAGGACGAGCCCGGCGAAGGGCGTGCCGGTGAACTGGCCCGCGTCGTAGAGCGAGCCGGGAAGGCCGTCGGGGAGGTGGAAGCCGCTCAGCCACTGGCCCGGCGGGACGCTCAGCACGACGGCGGCCTGTCTGACGGCGAGTGCTCCCGCCAGTGCCCACAGGAGGAGGCGTGCCGCCCCGAGTCTGCTGCCGCTACCGCCTATGACTCCGGCATGTCCGTTCGCACCGCTGTGCTCTGCCGCGTTAGCCACGCCTCGCCGGCCTCCCGCCCTGTTGACCGCAACCCCGACTTTGCCTGGCTGCCGCGTTTCGTGCCCCGTTCCATTACCTGGACGACGATATCCCGCGCGGGATACCTAGGATGGCCCGCATGAGCATCGTGAAGATCAACGCGCTGACCGTGCCGGCCGAGCAGCGGGAGGTCCTGGAGCGGCGGTTCGCCTCGCGGGCGGGGGCGGTGGAGAGCTCGGACGGGTTCGAGTGGTTCGAGCTGCTGCGGCCGGTGGAGGGCACCGACCAGTACCTCGTGTACACGCGGTGGCGGTCCGAGGAGGACTTCCAGGCGTGGATGGAGGGGCCGATGAAGGCCGCCCACCAGGGTGGCGGCGCGGCGGGCGGCGGCGAGGGCGGCGAGCGGCCGAAGCCGGCGGCGTCGGCCTCGACGGTGTGGTCGTTCGAGGTCGTGCAGCAGGCGGCGCCGAAGAAGGCCTGAGGCAGGACGGGCGGCAGGCGGCAGGGGCAGGCGGCAGGGGCAGGACGGGCGGCGCTCAGCTCCAGAAGGTGTCTTCCTCGTCGATGTCGGCCGTGCACTGGTCGATGTCCGTGATCTTGTTGCCGACGATGGTGAAGAAGAGGCCCTGGTGGATCTCGATGCCGCGGTCGCCGCGGTCACCGCGGGCGGTGTGGAAACTCATGACGTGGCCGCGTCCGTCGGCGAGGACCGATTCCAGGTGGACCTGGAAGGTGCCGTTGGTCTCCTCCCCGAGCCGGCGGTAGAGGTCCATGACGTTCTCCCGCCCCTTGTGGTGCCCGGACAGCGGGTTGCTGCCGGGCACGTGGTGGATGACGTCGGCCGTCATCAGCGCGCTCAGCGCCTCCATGTCGCCCTGGGCGAACGCCTCGTAGCCGCGGCGGATCAGGGCACAGTCGGGATGCTCGGACATGGTGTTTCACACCCTCCAGGTCGCGCGGTTTGCCCTTTTTCCTATCATCAGCCCGTCCCTGTGGATATTGCACGCCGGAGATCCGCGCCGGGCTCCACAATGACGCCATGACCACGCACAGCGAACACCTCACCCGTACCTGGGCCGTGACCCCCGAGCCGTTCACCACGCCCGACGCCACTGTCCTGCGCCGCGCGTACTACGCCGAGGTCGCGGGCCGTTACTGGAAGCGGCCCGTCACGGAGGCCGAGATCGACCAGGGCCTCCTGGACTTCCCCGACGACGGCCTCGCCCCGCCCACGGGCCAGTTCGTCGTCGGCAGGCTCGGAGGCGAGGCCCTGGCGTGCGGCGGGATACGCCTGCTCGACCCCGCCACCGCCGAGCTCACGAGGGTGTACGTCGACCAGCGCGCCCGCGGTACCGGCGGCGGGGCGGCGCTGCTCGAGGTCCTGGAGGCGCAGGCCCGCGCGCTGGGCGCCGAGCGGGTCCGGCTCGACACCCGGTCGGACCTCGTGGAAGCCCGGGCGCTGTACGCGCGGCACGGGTATGCGGAAATACCGGCGTACAACTGCGGCCCGTACGCAGAGCACTGGTTCGAAAAGCGCCTGGTCTGACCCGCCGCGGCGGTGGGGGTGCCGGGATGCTGGGGTGCCGGGGGTGCCGGGGGTGCGGGGGTGCGGATGCGGCCGGGTTCGCCGGCCGGTGGGCGCTCTAGTGCGCGGCGTGGTCGCGGCGGGGCGCGGCGTGGTCGCGGCGGGGCGCGGCGTCGTAGGGCTCCTCGGCATCGGACCCGCACAGTTCCGCGTTGATCTCCTGGACCAGCTGGACCAGGTCGGTCGGGCGGTCCGGGCCCCACCAGTCGCCGAGGAGCTCGGCGAGGGACTCCTCGCGCGCGGCGGAGAGCCTGACCGCCGCCGCCCGCCCCTCGTCGGTCAGGACCAGCGCCAGCCCCTCCCGTGCGGCGAGGTGGCGCCCTTCGACCTGGCGGGCGGCTTCCGTGATGGCCTTCAACGGCACGATGGTGCGCTCGGCCAGCACGGCCGGCTCCGCCGAGCCGTACTTGTTGATCCGCAGCAGCAGCCAGCTCGCGGCGGGCAGCAGGTCGTAGCCCGCCTTCTCGGTGATCCTCTCGTAGACGTGCCGGCGGCCCTCCTTGGTGCCGAGCACCGACAGCGCGCGGGCCACCTCGTCGCGGGAGGAGCGCTCGACGGGATTGGAGGCGAGTGTCTCGCTCACATCGGGCGCGGTGACCGAGCCGCGGAGCTTGTCCTCCTTGAGGAACCAGGCGATCACGAACGCGAGGAGGACGACGGGCACGGCGTAGAGGAACACGTCGGTGATGGAGGTGGCGTAGGCGTCGAGCACGCGGGGTCGCAGCTCGGCGGGAAGTGCGCCGATGGCCCGCGGGTCGGCCTCCAGCTGGGTGGCTCCCGCGCCGGGAGGCAGCGGGACACCCGCAAGCGCCGTGGCCAGCTTGTCATCGAGACGGTTGGTGAAGATCGTGCCGAAGATAGCGACGCCGAAGGAGGCGCCGATGGACCGGAAGAAGGTCGCCCCTGAGGTGGCGACACCGAGGTCCGCGTAGCTGACGGAGTTCTGCACCACCAGCACGAGGACCTGCATCACCAGGCCGAGTCCCACGCCGAACACGAAGAAGTAGACGCTCATCTCCCAGGTGGAGCTGGTGCGGTGCAGCTGGTGCAGGAGGAGCAGCCCGACGGCGGTGACGGCGGTACCGGCGATGGGGAAGACCTTCCACCGGCCGGTGCGGCTGACGATCTGGCCGGAGGCGGTCGAGGAGATCAGCATGCCGAGCACCATCGGCAGCATGTGGACTCCGGACATCGTCGGCGAGACGCCCTGGACGACCTGCAGGAAGGTCGGCAGGTAGACCATCGCGCCGAACATGGCGAAGCCCACGACGAAGCTGATCACCGAGCAGAGCGTGAAGGTGCGGATGCGGAACAGCTTGAGCGGCAGGACCGGTTCCGCGGCCCTGCGCTCCACGAAGAGGAAGGCGACGAGCAGCACCGCGCCGAGGACGGCGAGTCCGACGATCTGGGCCGACCCCCAGGCCCAGGTGGTACCGCCGAGGGAGGCGACCAGGACGAGGCAGGTGGCGACGGAGGCGATGAGGAGGGTACCGAGGTAGTCGATCGTGTGCTTCGAGGAACGCACCGGAATGCGCAGCGCGGCGGCGATGACGGCGAGCGCGACGAGACCGATGGGGAGGTTGATGTAGAAGACCCAGCGCCATGACAGGTGGTCGACGAACAGGCCGCCCAGCAGCGGGCCCAGCACGCTCGTCGCACCGAAGACACCGCCGAACAGGCCCTGGTACTTGCCGCGTTCGCGGGGCGGGACGATGTCGCCGACGATCGCCATGGACAGCACGATCAGCCCGCCGCCGCCCAGGCCCTGCAGGGCCCGGAAGCCGATGAGCTGGGCCATGTCCTGGGCGAGGCCGCACAGGGCGGAGCCGATCAGGAAGAGGACGATGGCGTACTGGAACAGCTTCTTGCGTCCGTACTGGTCGCCGAGCTTGCCCCACAGGGGGGTGGCGGCGGTGGAGGCGAGCATGTAGGCGGTGACGACCCAGGACAGGTGCGCCATGCCGCCGAGGTCGCTGACGATGGTCGGCAGGGCGGTGGAGACGATGGTCTGGTCGAGGGCGGCGATCAGCAGGCCCAGGAGCAGGGCGCCGATGGAGACGAGCACCTCGCGAGAGGCGTGTTCGGCGGCGGGTCCGGAGCCCTTCGGGCCGGGACGGGGGTCCACGGCGTCCGTGGTCACATCCTGAGCCATCGATACCTCCTCAGGCCGGATCAACATCTCCATCCTGCGTGGTGTGTCCGGTTATGGCCTCTCGGCGGGACGAGGAGAGGGTTGGGAGCCGCCCGGCGGGTCTGCATAATGCCTGGCAGTGTCCAGGGAGGGATTCCAGTGAACGGTGAGCACTGTCCAGATTGCGGCGCCCCCGGTGCCGGCTGCCGGTGTGCGCCGGGTGCGGGTTACGACCCCCTGCGCGTCCGCCCGTACGTCTCGTTGCCCGACCCGGGCGAACCGGACGACGCCCCGCTGCCACCCCCGCCGCCGATAGCCCGCGTGGTGACCCCGCCGCCACCCCAGGACGACACCCCGCCGTACGGGATCCCCGCGCCGCCGGCGGAGCAGCCGTGGCCGGGCAGCGCGGGCGGGCCGGGCAGCCGTGCCGGGCAGGACGGGCACGTCCCGGGCGGGCCGGTAGGCCACCCCAGGCCTGAGGACCACGTGCCGGGCGGCCACGACGACCACGCTCCGGGCGGGCCGGGGCACGTGCCGGGCGGGCCTGGACACGTGCCGGGCGGGCCGGAGCACGTAACGAACGGGCCTGGGCACGTGCCGGGTGGGCCGGGGCACGTGCCGGACGCGGCCGAGACGGTGCAGCTCCGCGCCATCCAGGAGGCCGGGACCCACCCCGACACCACCGGGGGCGGGGGGAGGGGAGGGGGAGGGGGCCCCGAGAAGCGCACCGGCCCTGCGATCCGCCGAATGCTCCCCGTGCTGATCGGCGCCGCCGCGGTGGTGGCCCTCGGGGGGACCGCCGTGGCCCTGTGGGTGCTCCCGAGTTCCGCGGGGAACGACACCGCCCTGATGGACGCGAAGGCATCCGCGCCGGTGACGAGCCTTGCCGCATCCAGCCCGTCTCCCACTCCGTCCACCACCGGGACCGCCAGCCCCTCCCCCTCGGCCTCGCCGTCCCCGTCGCCGAGCACGTCCAAGTCGCCGTCGCCCTCTCCGAGCGCGTCCCGCTCCTCGGCACCCCCCACCCCGAGCGCCTCCCCCAGCACGAGCCGCACCCCCAGCCCTACGCCGCCGGCGGCGGCACCGACCTTGCGGTACGGGGACTCGGGGCCGGAAGTGGAGAAGCTCCAGCGGCTGCTGGCAGCCAGGGGGCTCTACACATCCAAGATCAACGGAAAGTTCGACTGGCGGGTGGAGAACGCCGTCTCGACGTTCCAGTACCAGAACGGCATCGACGAGGAGGAATGGGGCGTCTACGGCCCCGTCACCCGCAAGGCGCTGGAGGGCTAGAAACCCGGGCCGGAGGGCTGGAGGTCTGGAGGCCAGAGCGCAGGGGCAGGGTCCGGTCATGCGACCTGACCGCCGCCACCGCCGTCCGCTTCCCCGCCCTACCCCACCCCACCCCACCACCGCTGTTCGCACTGTCCGCGCTGCCCGGCTCCGCCGGCCGGCATCGAAGCCCGCGCCGCCCTCGTCGGCGCGGGCTTTCGCGTACCCGCACACAGCGGCCGCGGAGAGGAAACCTGCGATGAGGCTGAGGCGACAGAAAGCCGGAGGGACGGGGGTCACACCCTCTGCGGTGGCGCGGAGCGTCAGCATTTTGTATCGTGGAGGAACAAAGTGGTTCCGTCCTCACTCCCTGACCGGTGGACGGAACCACTTGTTCTCTTTCTCCCCCCGTCTGGAGCCCGCCGATGCCGGCCACCACCACCGCACCTGTCGTCCTCACCGCCAAAGCCCTGCTCCTGGACATGGACGGCACCATCGTCAATTCCGACGCGGTGGTCGAGCGGTGCTGGCGCGAGTGGGCGGTGGCGCACGGACTGGATCCGGAGGAGGCCCTCAAGGTGGTCCACGGCCGCCAGGGCTACGCAACCATGGCCGTGCTGCTCCCGGACCGCCCGATGGAGGTCAATCACGCGGAGAACGCCGTGATGCTGGCCCGCGAGACCGCCGACACCGACGGGGTGGTAGCGGTCGCGGGCGCCCCGGAGTTCATGGCGGCGATCGCCGGGCTGCCGCATGCGCTCGTCACCTCCGCCGACGCGGCCCTGGCCGCGACCAGGATGACCGCCGCGGCCCTGCCGATGCCCGCGGTACGGGTCACCGCCGAGTCCGTCCAGGCCAGCAAGCCCCACCCGGAGGGCTTCCTCAAGGGCGCCGCCGCCCTGGGCATGGACCCGGCCGACTGCATCGTCTTCGAGGACTCGGCCGCAGGCATCGCCGCAGGCCGGGCTGCGGGCATGCGCGTGATCGGCATCGGCCCCCGCGCGGCCGCCCACGCCCCGACGGCTCACGCCCCGGACCTCACGTCCCTCCGCGTCACGACGGCCCAAGACGGCACGATCCACATCACGGTCGAAGCGGCGGCGTAGGGGCGGGGGCGCTGGGCGGGGGCTTCGGGGGGCCTGATTCCGGTCGATGCCGATCAGGGAGGGTTTGGGGGTTTCCCGCCAGTCCCATAGTCTTTCCGGGTCGGGCCGGCCTGTCAAGGGCGCTCCTTCGTCGCGTCGCTTCGCGATGGCCTTCGGCCACCCTTGACAGGC